>USQP01000027.1 GCA_900556945.1 uncultured Clostridium sp. | reverse complement strand
ACGAGATTACTACGCGTCTCGTGGGCTCGGAGATGTGTATAAGAGACAGGCACAATTCTCAACAATTTTTTCTGAATTATCTAACTCACCTTGGTTATTAGGATAATCTTCGTTATTAAGAACATAAATATTATATTTATTGGATTGATAAAGTCCTGTGGTCGCAAGACCATAAGTATCCCTATAATCATGATTTCCTTGTACAAATAATAATGGAATATTATTAAAATTTCTATAAAAAATATTAGACAGTTCTAATATTCCTGCTTCACTCAATGAATAATATTCTTGTTTAGAAACTTGATAATCGCCACACATAACAAATAAATTAGGTTTTATTTTATCTTTTAATGCAGTTACCAAATTATTAAAACTTTCATATCTATAATCTCCCTGGTAATCTGATCCAAATAATATAGTTGGATTTTCTTCTTCTTTAACATTTAACTGCTTTGTTGCCAAAGGAAGTTTTAATATATCTTCGTTGTGCTTTTGATTTGTTAATAATTTGCTTTCGCTATATTCTATAGATTTATTACTATTCTTTTTTGTTAAAACTATAACTAATCCTAGAATAGTTAAAACTATTAAGAAATAAATAATAATTAATAATATTATATTCTTTCTATGATTCGTTTTCATTTTTCCTCCGTTTTTTAACTGTTACATAGTCCTATAATTATTCTTATCCGCTCTTTCATCTAATTTTCTATCAAATTGTTCATTCTCGTAAAACCAATCTGTTTTTTTATCTTTTGGATGATTTTTTCTATTTTTATCCATTAATAAATCTAACAAAACTGCTATTGGTAATATCATTCCTATTACTGACATAAATAAATTCATGTATAAATTTATATCAACTGTCGTTTCTACTGCTGATAATAAAATTTGTATATTATTTAATATATCTACACCAAAATACATTCCATATGCTAATAAATAGATAAGTCCTCCAAGCATTTTTCTTTTAACAACTAAGATAATACATGCCAACACTACAAATAATAATATAATTTCCATCTGTTGATTTAATGGTTCCAGTCCTCCAAAACTCCAGTTAAGTTCTTCTGATACTGCAACTATAATTCTTAATACCCAAAACATTACCATAAACATGACTAACATCCATGTTGAAAAATTTTTCATTTGTTTTCTCCTTTCTATATATAAAGGTGAAGGTAAGAATTTTCCATTCTTTCCTTCACCTTCCTACCTTAAAACTATTTTAAATTTTTATCTTTTAATTAGTCTACAAAATCAAAATCATCTTTAAATTTTTCTTTAAATATGTCAAAAACTTTATTTAAAATTTCTTCGTCTTCAACACTTACATAAGATTCTTCTTCTGAATTTTCATCATCATTATCTTCAACTTTTAGTATTACTACTTCTCCTTCTTCCTCTTCCCCTTCTTCTGTAACTGGTAATAATACAACATATTCTTCATCATCTAGTTCTACTAAATCTAAAAATTCAAATTTTACTTCATTTCCATCCTCATCATTTAATATTACTATGTTGTCTAATTCCTCGCTTTCGTAATTTTCATCCATAATTTTTCTCCTTTCAATTTTTTATATTTATTTATATTTTTTTATATAATATCGTAATTCTAATTATTTTTCAATGTATTTTTTAATTTATTTAAATAAGTTTCTAAAATATATACCGCAGATATAGTATCTACTATATTTTTCTTTTTATTCTTATTAACCTCTAAAAAATTCATTGTTCTATGAGCTTCTACTGTTGTTAATCGTTCATCAATAGTACTAATTTTCTTTTTATTATATTTACATTTTAATTTGTGAACAAACTGTTCTGTTATTTTAGCTCTTTCAGAGATAGAGCCATTCATATTAAATGGCATTCCGATAACAATTGTGTCCACATCATAGTTTTCAAATATTTCATCTAATCTTCTTAAAACCACTTTATCCGATCCGTTTCTTTGAATGGTTTCCAAGCCTTGAACAGTTATGTTCAAGGAATCTGTTATAGCAATTCCTACTCTTGCTTCTCCATAATCAATTCCTAAAATCCTCATATTCTAATCTTCTAATCCTATATAATTTTTAACCATTTTTTCAAGTAATTCATCTCTTTCTATCGTTCTTATTTTATTTCTTGCATCTTTATGACTTGTTATATAAGTTGGATCTCCTGACAAGATATAGCCAACAATTTGATTAATTGGATTATATCCTTTTTCTACTAAAGCCTCATATACTTCTTTTAATATTTCCTTACATTTCGTATTTTCTTCTCTTTCCACTTCAAAATGCATTGTTTTGTCAAATTCCATACTCATTTTCTCCTTTTCTTTTTATTATCACATTATTAATCTATATTATTTTTAGCACCTTATAAGATACGAAACAAATATTCTTTGACATACAAGATGTAAAAAACAATAGATTAGCATTAAATATTCGTTATATCGCTTTCTTTTATATCTGCGTTGTCTAGATATTCTTCTAATTTCTTTAGAACTTCTTCTAATCCTGTACCTTTATAATAAGAAGATATGACAAAGTTTAATCTTGGCGTTACAATATCTCCTCCATTTTTAGCCATTTTATTTTTCACATTTGCATTTAAATTTAATTCTTCTATTTCTTCTTCTGTTAATTGTATCTGCATGATTTCTATTTTTTCTTTTATTTCATTTAAAAAGTCTGCTACACCATTTGTTTCTACTCCCGAAAATGCAATTACAAATTTTGGTCCCATATATCGAACAAAAACATATTCAGAAGAAATATTGTCTTTCACATAGTTACTTATTTGTGTTATTACTTTATTTCCTAATTCTCTACAACACTCCTGATTAATTTGTTGTATATTTGTTATTTTAAACATACAAATAGTAGAAATTGTATATTGGTCAATTATTTTCTTTCCTTCTCCATATAAATATTCTTCTGAATATAATCCTGTAAATAAATCTTTTCTAACAATAGATTCTAATGTTTTTTGATGTACTACCGTCTTTAACACAGAAACAATATTTTCTTTGATTACTTCTAATACTGTTGTATCTACATTATCAAAATCATGTGGTGTTCCACTTTCCATAATCCAATAACCAATATATACATTATCTATGTATAAAGGGAAAAATATGGCAGATTTTGCTCTTCCAAACTCCATTTGCTGATAAGGAAGTCTTTCATTTTCATTATTAACTGTCACATATTTTGGAGTTGCAGATTCAATACTATCTTTAAACATATCTAATTTATGTAATGACCTTAAAGAATCCCAATGTTTTGAATCAACATTTGATGCTTTTACTTGATATTCTGTTCCATCAAATACTACAATAGTTGAATACTTGATTTCATATCTTTCAATTAATATATCATTTATCTTCTTAATCTTGTCTTCTACTGTTGATGTTTCTCCAATAGCATTCATAAAATCTTGGACTACATATAAGTTTGTAATCCTTTGATTCATATTTCTAAATTTTTGTATCTTTTTATGTATCGTTACATTATAAATTACTAGTCCTAATACAATTAAAACTAATATTACAACTACTGCTATTATCACTCCATTTCCCTCCTTGATTTTGTTTTAATAATTATTTTTCATCTGATTTAACGTATTATTCATGCTTGGAGTAAAATTATTATTTTTTCCATATCCACTTGCTGTAGGTGGTCTGTATGTATTTGTTAATGGATAAACCATATTAGACAGCTCTTTTAATGTTTGCATAAATACTTTAGAATATCCTTTTAATGAAATCTCACATTCTATAATATTTTCTAAATATTTGATGTACGTTTCTTCCTCAAAAGGAATTGATACATATCTCATTAAATTTCTATCAAATAATTCCGTCATAAAAGACATTGCTGGATCATTATAATAAGCCATTCCTCCAATAATTGTCTTATCTGATATTCCTCTAATTTTTACAGTTTTATTTAAAATAACTCTTAATTTCTTTTCATCCAAAATATTTCTTGACTTTAATTCTCTTAAAAATGCTGTCAAAGGTTGAATTGTCAATATATCTAATGTTTGTACCAAATAAGTTTCTTGTGACTGTTCAAAATATCCTAATGGTGTCTTAAAATCTGTATCAATTAAAATTAATGAATGATTTTTTAGCAATGTTTCTAGAACTTTACTTACATTGCTTATCGCTTCACCTTCATTTGGTAACGAAGTATATACAGTAAGATTTTTATTTACCAAGATTCCTCTTGCTACTCCATTTGCTAAACTATCCATGCTGTGTGTTGCAATTTCTCTTAAATCTTCTTCATTTTTAGTATATATATAATATGAATTTCTATTTTGCGTGGTATCTAATATTGCTGTATTAACTCCATTTGAAGATAATAATTGAGCTAAATTATTAACAATAAAAGATGTTCCATTTTTACTCGTTCCAACAAAAGTAACAATTTTTTTATCTGGTGTTAATAAAGGTGAAAGATCAATCATTTCTTGTTCCTGCTGAGGTTGTCTTTCAAATCCAGGTAATATGGTATCTTGATTCTTTTGCACACCATATTGTGCATTAGATTGATTTTGATTATGATAAAACTCGTTTTCTCTATTTGCTCCAGATGTAAATACTTCTTCTGATTTTGAAGACTCCGCATAATCAACCCCCGGTAAAAATCCGCTTTCTTCTCTTTTTGGTTCTTCAAAACCAGGTAAAATTGTTTCCTGTGGTTCTTCAAAACTAGGCAAAGTTGTTTCTTGTGGCTCTTCAAAACCAGGCAAAATTGTTTCTTGTGGTTCTTCAAACCCTGGTAAAATTGTTGGCTCTTCTTCCTCTATTTCCATCGGAATAATAGGAGCAACCTCTTCTGGTATAGGATTTTTTCTTGGTCTTCCTCTTTTTCTCTTAGTTGCTACTACTGGTTCTTCTGTAGTTGATATAGGATTTTTTCTTGGTCTTCCTCTTCCTCTTTTTACTGGTTCTACTGGTAGTTGTTGTGATTGCCTATCATATGTTTCAAATTGAATCGGTGCTTGTTGTGTTGTTGATTGTGTAGATAGCTGTTGTATTGGTTCTTCATATGATTCGCTTGTATTTTTATTCAATTTAACTGGTTGTTCTGGAGCTTTTACTCTTGCTAATTTCTTAGTACTATTCATATTGATTGAAGATGGAATTACTACTGGTCTCGACATGATTCTGTCTTTTGTTTTAGAAACTAATAACGTTTCACTTGGTCCTTCTTCAACTTCTTTTTTTGGTTTTCTTAAAGTATCCGAAACACTATTATTAAAAGACATAATCTGTTGATACTTAGGTGATTTTTCTTCTAATACTGCTCGTACATTTAATGGCAAAAATTTACTGATAATTCTTAATTGTGTGTCATTATATTGTGCTGCTATATTATTAAAACTATCAATATATCTATCTTCATTTTTTCCTAATCTTTTATAGTGTGCAAGAATGTTTTGTATTTCCATCTCACTAACATCATTTTCGTTTTCACTTTGGTAGTTTACATTTTCTGAATCTATTTTATAATAAATTTTAGCATCTTTCTTTGCACGTGGTCTATTAATTAACCTACATACTTCATCAACACTTCTATCTGATCCTATGATAGCATTGTATACTCCGATTCCAAATAGTTTTACAAGCATTTCTTCAGATTTTACTCTTCTATCTGAACAAATCAAAATGATAGGAATATCATTTCCTCTTGTATTAGATGCTTCATCACTTATACTATCTAACTTTTCAAAAATAAACTTGTCTATTTGATCATATTGCGTATGTGTAAAAGCCTCTAAGTCTTCACTTATTACCACTCTATCATAAGTTTTATCTTTTTGTAATTCTTTCAATATTGCATTAAAGTAATAAACATTTTTGTACGAAATGATCTGTTTATATTCTTTTTGATATTTTTTTACAATCGATTCTGATATTTCCTCATTACTTACAGCAAATAGAACTTTCATTTGTTACCCCCTTCCAAATTTCACGAACACAGCAAACGCTAATGGTAAAATTTGGCATATAATTAATATTGTTACAAAGCTTACAATTAAAGCCATTCCCTTTTCTAAAGTATCTAGTTTTCTAATACCAATAATATATTGATGAATTGCTCCAATTGCAATTCCCAAAAAACATAATGGAATACTATAAATTCTAACTAAATTTAATATGTAGGCTACTAGTCCATAAGCATCTGAACCATATTTTTGTTTATAGTCTTCTAATGAATTACTTGCATTCTCTTTTATTTCAATTATCTTACTCTCTGTTGAGTTATCAATTGCTTTTTCAACCGCATACGTCTTACTTGTACATAAAAATATTCCAATAATTAGTGTTAAAATGGTAACTACGATTACTGTTTTTTTCATCTCATTATGCCCCTTTCCAAATCTTTTTTGGCAAAATATTCCTCATAAACATTATACTTTTATATCATACAATAAATTGTAAAAAATAGCAAGAATTTTTTACAATTTATTATATAAATATTTCATATGTTCATATACTCCATTTGCCCAATTTTTATCTGTTGCATATTTGGTATTAACAGCTGTTAAAGTAGCTCCATTATAATATGTGCCCACTGCTGTTTCTCCTCCATAAATACTAATTCCCTTAGGATTTAAGTAATATTTAACAAATACTCTAGCAATCAAATCAATGCATTCAGAATAATTAGAAAAATTGTAAGCCCCATTATAAGGATTCGAATCATATGCTCCATATCCAAATAAATTATTTTTTTCTTTTGCTATTTTTGAAGTTCCCCATGCGCTTTCATGTATCCCTACTGCTGCAACAAAAATTCCATTTATATTATATTGTTTTTCTATGTAATAAAAATATTCTGCATTATTATAAAAAATCTTATTTACATCTTTCGAGTCATTTAACACTTTTTTAAATTGTTCCAAAGTGAGTCCACTTGGCTTATTCAAAGCCATATCAAAGCTTAATTTTGTAATATTTTGTGATTGATTTGTGCTTACATTTTCTTGTTCATATTTACTATTTGGATTAATATAAGTTGTATTTTCTGACTTTACGTATCCTGTTGTTCCCGAACCAGATACTCTATACCAACTATTCTGAGTTTCTAAAACTCTTAATTCTATTCCTTTTGTTAAAGTTGCTATCTTTTGACTATTTTCGCTTGGTTCTACCATAACACCTACTCGATCAGATGTTACATATATGATATCTCCTACTTTTACTGTATAAGTATTTGTAATGCTTCCTGTTCCAACTTCTACTATTTTATTAACCGCTGCTTTTATTATTTTTGCACTTACTTGTTCTTCTGTTATTATTTCCTCACTTTCATATACTCTTTTTTTCGTTATTTCTTGTTTTCCTTCTCTTCCCTCCTGAATGACCTGAATCACACCTTTGGGTAATGTACTATTTGATTTATATTTTGTAATGTATTCTAATTCTGCTTCTTCCACATAATATTCTTCCTTCTGGCTACTTTTGTTATTCATTTCTATTATATCTTCCAAATTTACCTGCTCGGCATTACTTATTTCAAACTTTTTGATGGAATCTGTATCGGCATTCACTTCTTGCGCTAAAACTTCATTTTTTGCCAAATAATAGTTATAAAATATCATGCCATATAATATAATAATAGAAAAAGCTGAAAAAATAATCATTCTTTTAACCGTTAATTTTACATGTTTTTTTGCTTTATCTTTTGATTTCATATTATCACCTACTATAATTCCTGTCTCTTATACACATCTCCGAGCCCACGAGACGCGTAGTAATCTC
>USQP01000026.1 GCA_900556945.1 uncultured Clostridium sp. | reverse complement strand
GGGTGATCATATTGAAAAAGAATATACAAAAGATTAAAAGAAGCTTTTAAAAGCTTCTTTATTTTATTCTTAATTGATTTTTTCGATTATTTTCTTTGCCGCTTCTCTTCCAGAATAGGCTGCCCATGCTACTGTTCCTCTTACTCCTGCTAAATCTCCTCCTGCATATATCTTAGGATTTGAAGTTTGATAATTTTCATCTACTTCAACATTTCCCCATTGATTTAATTTAAGGTCTAAACTTTTTACAAAATTTGCTGGTTTGGATCCTAGTGCCATTATTACATAATCCACTTTTATTTTATAATTGCTATCTTTAATGTTGACTGGAACTAGTCTTGTTTCTCCTTCTTTTTGTAGTAGTTCTGTCTTGACTAATTCTACTTCTTCCACTTTATTATTTCCTAATATTTTTACAATATTATTTTGAAATAAGAATTTCACACCTTCTTTTTGAGCTTCTTCTATTTCCTTATCTTCTGCCGGCATCTGTTCTCTAGCTCTCCTATAAATCACCTCAACTTTTTTGGCTCCAAGTCTTTTTATTGTTCTAGCACAATCCATAGCAACATTTCCTCCGCCAGCAACCACTACTGTTTTTTCTTTATAATCTGGATGCCTATTATACTCTAGTAACTCATTTCCACCAAATACACCATCTAATACTTCACCTTCTACTCCCATTTTTGATGATACATTAGCTCCAAAAGATAAAAAAACAGCATCATATTCTTTTTCTAGCTTATTTAATTTAAAATTTTTTTCTAATTCTTGATTATACTTTACTTCTATTCCTAATTCGAGAATATCATTAATTGTTTGCTTTACAATTTGCTTTGATAGACGAAACTCTGGAATTCCGTGAATTAAAAGGCCACCTAAATAACTATATTTTTCATATATTGTAACTTTTACTCCATTTTTAGCTAAAAAGGCTGCTGCTGTTAAACCACAAGGTCCCCCGCCAACAATAGCAACTTTTTTGTTTTTCATTTTTTGTGCATTATTTTTTATCTCGTTTTTCCAGCAATTTAATAAACTGTATCCTCTTTCTTTTGCTTGATCAAACACAAAGGCTTCTAATTCTCCAATAGAAACTGACTCTCCCTTAATTCCTCTTACACATGAACCTTGACATTGTCTTTGATGTGGACATATTCTTCCACAAATACCTGGTAAAACAGTTGTATTACATAATATTTTATAAGCTTCTTCATAATCTTTATATTTTATTTGTTCAATAAACTTTGGTATATCATTATTTAGAGGGCATCCTTTTTGAGAACATGGTTTTAGTTTACAATTTAGACAATAACTTGCTTTATTTTTTATTTTTTCTATTTCTTGCATCCTTTTTTCTCCTTTATAGAACTTATTATATTAGATTATTTATATTTTATAATAGAATAAGTATTTCTTCAATTAAACTGACTACTTGTTTAATTCATTTATCACTAATTGCAAATCCTTAATAAAATCTATTTTTTTTGTTTCATCTCTAAGTAACGCTGCAGGATGCCAGGTTGGCATATATTTAATTCCTTTTTTTTCAATCCATTTTCCTCTAGAAGCTGTTATTCCATATTCCTTCCCTAATATATTTTTTAAAGCAACACTTCCGTAAAAGTACAATAATTTCTGGTTTAACTAATATTACTTGATTTCTTAAATAATTCATACAAGCTTCGCATTCATCTTCTTCTGGATTTCTATTAGCTGGTGGTCTACATTTAACAATATTAGCTATATATACTTCTTCTCTTTTCATTCCAAGCATTTGAAATGCCATATTCATTAATTGTCCTGCTCTTCCCACAAAAGGTTCTCCGAAGTCTATCCTCGTCTGCTCCAGGTCCTTCTCCTATAAACATTAATTTCGCCTTTTTATTTCCTACTCCAAATACAATGTTTTGTCTAGTCTTATATAATTTACATTGATTACATCCTCTAATTGCTCTTTCTAATTCCTCCCATGTTTCAAACATTATTCCTACTCCTCGCTATCTCTTATTTTACACAATTTTCTATTAATTCTATTTTTATTTCTTTATTTGTATCCATTCTTGCTTTTGTACCAATTGGAATTACTGTTTTCGTTTCGATATGTCCAAAATTATTTGATTTAATAATTGGAAAATTATATTTATCACCAATAACATCTAAGACTAATTTTTCTAAGGTTATGCCACTTTCATGTTCATAGTTTCCAATCCATATTCCTTTTATTTTATCAAATACTTCATTTTGCTTCATAAAGTATAAAAAATTACTTACTAGAGCTGGTCCACTTTCAAATCCCAGTTCTTCTAAAAATAGTATTTTACCAGTAAACTCTACTCTGTATTTTCCTTCTGCTATTCCTCTAATTAAGCTTAAATTCCCTCCAATTAACTTACCTTCTGCCTTTCCTTTTCTAATTGTCGTATATTGTTCGTTTCCTTCTCCTAGTGCTAAACTTCCTTCTATAAATCGATTCATAGCTTGCTGATAACTATAATCTGTTTCATCTGTAGCAATTGTTTTAAAATTTGTTCCACTAAAGGTTACTAATCCTGTTTTTTCTGTTATGATATTTGTCAAAGAAGTTATATCGCTATACCCACATATAATTTTAGGATTATTTTGAATCAATTCATAATTCAAATATTCAAACACTGTGTTACTATTTTCCCCACCTTTTGCACACCATATCATTTTTATTTCTTTATCTGCAAACATTTCATTGATATCTTCTGCTTTTTCTTTAGCAGTACTACTATATCCATTGGTATTTGAAAAAAGATTTTTCGAAAACTTTACTTTGAATCCATCCTTTTCTGCTTTTTCTTTTGCTTTCATAACTTCTTCTATGTTCTTTCCAATAATCGGATTAGATGGTGCTACTACACCTATCGTATCTCCTTTTCTTATTTTACTTGGAATTATCATTTAAACCTCTCCTTGTATTTGTTTTTGTTCATCATATTTTTTCTCTTCTTTTGAATATTCTTCTGGTTTTAAACCTACTCTCTTACTCATGTATTTTCCCATTAATAGATATAATATTGTAAAAATTATTCCCATTATTATCATACAATATGCTGTTGCCATTTTGTCAAGTAAGAAAGATGCACATAATCCCCCTATTACTCTAACTATGTTGGCAAATAAGTTCTTAGCGGCAAATATCTTGGTATCAATTTCTTTATTCGAAAAATTTCTTAAATACTTATCAATTATTGTAGAATACATTCCATTACAAAAATGATATACTAAATTTATTAAAATAATAATGATAATTAATATCTTATATCCTTCTGCTTTTAAGCCACATATTCCAGCAAGTAAAGTACTAATTGAAAGCATCATTGCAATTGTTATTAATGATTTATTTCTAAATTTATTATGAAACTTTTCTTGTTTTTTTGATGCATAAGAACTAACAAAACTTCCTCCTGCTGCAATAAATCCTATGATAACAGAAGATAGCTTTAAATCTTTTAATAAGCTAACATGATAATTGCTAAGTATTACAATTAAGGTCACAATTAATGACGAACATAAAATAAGCGCTTTTAATCTTTCTGACTTTAATATATAAGAAAATCCCTCTTTCATATCTTCTATTTGCTTTTTGTTTAATAATTCATTTATACTTTTCTTTTTTCTTCTTATTGGTTCTACAAATCCAATTGATAAAATTGTTGCTAATATTAGAACTGTAAGTGAACATATTATTGGTAAGTATCCATTTATTGCAAATAAAAATCCTGCTATTATTTTAGAAATGGCATTAAATAGATAATATCCTGATGCTCCCTTTGCATTTATTTTAGCATATATCTGGCTCTTATATTTGGATGGTGGTATCGATTCATTCAGTAAGCTTGGCTCTGCAACTTTTTTTATACATATTGCAAATGCTGAAATAAATTCTGCAAATATTAAATCTCCTAAATTTCTACTAAGCATAATTATTGCCATATAAAAGCAATTCAAAACATTTCCCAGGATTAGACTATTTTTTCTTCCTAAAAACTCTACAAGAATATTAGCCGGAATTTGCATTAGCATGGCAAATAAGGAATAAAATGTACTTTTAAGTACTACATCTGAGGGACTAATATTTTTAATCTGTGTAAAAAACAAAAAGTCAATACTATAGAAGAATAAATAATCCCACGCCATTTTTTTATAAGTTGGAAATATCCTCATATTTGTTTTTCTCATTCTCTGTGTTTCTTCTTTTGTGCTCATTACCATTCCTCCTTTTGAGACAAGAGGGACAGTGCCTTTTTGTCTCATAATTTTTGTCGTTTTTTGTTGATTCCTTTTTTCGACATTTTTCTATCTAATTTATGAGACAAAAAGGCACTGTCCCTCTTGTCTCATTTCAAACCAATTAGTGCAGTATTTAAACCATACCCTTGTTTTTCAACTCGATAAGAATGAATTAAATCTGAATGACAAACACTACAAATTCCACTATCTATTATATTTTCTTTTTTTAATCCCTGCTTCTCTAATATGATCTGGTTCATTAAAACAGTATCGATATTCCATTTTTGGCTTGGCACTTTTTCTTCTATTATTTCATTCAAATTGTCTAAATCTTTGAATTCCTCTTTAAACATATCTTTTACATCTTTTTGTATCTCAAAATGACATCTTCGTATGCTTGGACAAATACAACAAATAATATCCTTTGGATTACACTCAAATTCTTTTACCATTTTTTGTACGGTCTTTATTGATATTCTTTGAAGACTTCCCTTCCAACCGGAATGTGCATTTGCTATTACTTTTTTTACTGGATCAAAAAATAATAATAGAATACAATCCGCATTTGTCGTGGAAAGGATGATATCTTTTTGGTTCGTTATTAAACCATCTGTATTATAATATTTCTCTAAATTGAAGTCTGGCATAGTTTCGTTTACTTTTTCTTTTACTATTTTAACACAATCTGTATGTTCCTGATTTGTCTTAACTAAATTAATATAATTACAATCAATTGCATTACATAGTACTTTATAGCTATTTATTGCTTCTTTATATTCTTTTTTCGGTAGTCTCTCTTTTTTTAAAGTTGATGTTCTAAAATTCAAATTTGTCCCTAGAGAATATGCATGACTTATAATGTCTTTATATTCTAATAATTTTCTAAATTGTAAATATTCCACGCCATCTTTTTTAATATGGATTACATTTTCATTCGATAAATCCAATTTCTCATCTCCTTAAACTATCTCTTTCATTTTATCATATTTGACTTCTTCTTTGGAATACTGTTCTGGTTTTAGACCAACTCTCTTTTTCATATATTTACTAGCTAATATCATTAATATCGTAAAAATTAACCCAACTACAATCATACAATATGCTGTTTCCATTCGGTCTAATAAAAAAGATGCCACAATTCCAATTGCCGCACTAGATATACTTCTAATGCAATTATTCGCTGTATATATTTTAGTATCAATATCCTTATTCGTGAAATTGCTTAAATATTTTTCTATGAGAGAATAGTATGTTCCTGCACAAATGTATTTTATCAAATAAGCTATTATAATAAGAGCTATCCCAATTTTATATTCTCTTGCTACTACTCCTGAGATACCAGAAATAATACAGCTTGTAGCCACAGTTATCCCTAACATTGTTAAAGATTTATTTCTATATTTTTCATGAAATTTATTTTGTCCTTTTGTTCCTATACTTGCCGTGATTCCTAATATGGCAAATAAAATTCCTAAATAAGATGCAGGAATTTCTAGATCTTCCATTAAGCTCAATTCATAATTCGATAATATTCCTAATAGTCCTGTCATAATAGCTGCAAATAATATCAAACTTTTTATTCTTTCTGATTTTAAAATATATTCGAAAGATTCTTTTATTTCTTTTATTTGGTCCAAATTCACCTTTTTCTTTTTTCTTTTTCTTACTGGTTCAATAAATAAGGTAGAAAGTAATGTTACGATTATTAAGATGATAAGTGATAATATAATCGGAATATATGGATTAACTTCGTATAAAAATCCTGCTAGTACAGTAGCTATTCCGTTTATTATGTAATAACTTGACATTCCTTTTTCACTGATTCTAGCAAATATTTCACTTTTCTTTTTCGTAGGAGGAATCGATTCATTCAATAAACTTGGCTCTGCACTCTCTTTAATAGCAAATGCTAATGAGCTTAAACATTCTGCTATAATTAGGTTAAATAGATTTTTGCTAAATATAATAACTACCATATATAAGCAATTTAAAATATTAGCAAAAATCATACTATTTTTTCTTCCTAAAAATTCTATAATTAGCGTTGCTGGTATCTGTGCGATTGATGCAAATAAATAATAAAATGAATCAATTAATACAATATCTGCTGGATTAATTCCCTTTATTTGTGTTAAAAAAAGAAAATTTATCGTATAAAAGAATATGTAATCCCATGCTAATTTTCTATAGGTTGGAAATAGTTTCATATTTCTTTTTCTCATTTGTCTTGCTTGCACTTCTTCCATTATCTTCTCCTTATTTCTTTTGTTTCCTGCTTCATCTTTTCTAAAATCTCATCTTTCGTTTTTTGGTCAATATAATGATAATTGTTATTGTTTTGTCTCGAATCAAAGCCGCAAATTCCTTTATATTCACAATATTCACATGGTGTTTTTCCTTTCTTATAATATGGTTTTAAATCAATTTTTCCACTTAATATCTCTCTTGCAATATCTTTTATTGTTTTGTAAATATAATCTTGTAAAATCTTAAATTCTTCTGATTTTACACCATTTGTCCACTTTTCATGAATCGCTCCTGATGAAGTTAATGCTGCTGGAACTAGTTTTGAACTTCCTGATTGCAAGGTATTATCATTCATCTTTATAATTTTTACATCTGCAATAATTAACCCTTTCATTCTAAAGTTTCTTCGAATTATCTCTTCAATTTCTTCATCTGTCATCTTTTTCTCTGCTTTTACCATTTGTTCTAATAAAGAAAAATAAAAGATTCCAGCCGGCATAATATCTTCTTCTTTACAAATAGCATCTGTGTAAGTTAAAAGTTGTATTTGTAGTCCAGCATATACCTCATTTAAATCGATATTTTTAGCAGATGATTTATAATCAATAATTCTTAAATATCTTTTATTTTCAGAGTCTGCGGTATCGATTCTATCTATTTTTCCTGTTATTTCAACTTTTTTTCCTTCTCCTATTTCTAATATAATTGGCTTATATTTTCCCTTTTTCCCAAATTCTATCTCTGTTCCATCTATTCTAAAATCGCTATGAATAATCGTCTCAATAATGTATTTTAATGCTTTACTAATAATTTTCTTTAATCTTTTTACTAGTACTTTATATTTAGCAGTTGCCGTAAAGGCAAAATTCTTTCCTAATTTTAAATCTTCTTCCACGATTTTCGAAACAATGTTAAATATTTGTTCTTCTTCTAATTCTGCTAAATTTAAATCTTCTTGTTTGACATATTCAAAGAATTCATCAATTGTTTCATGCATGAAAGATCCTGTATTAAAACTCTGTATTTTTAACTGTTCTTTTTCTTTTAATCTTAATCCATACTGTAGATAATAAGAAAAAGGACAACTTCTATATTTTTCAAGTCTCGAAATACTAGTATTTAAAGTATTTCCATATAATTTATCAATATTTTCTTTTCTTATACTCTTTGGTAAATTAGTATAATTTAATCCTTCTAAATCTTTTTGTAGCTTTGCATTCCATTCATTTTGTGATTTATAATATTGGTACACATCATACCATATTTCTTCTATTTTTTCTTTGTTTTTTAATTTTGCTATATTTTCTAT
>USQP01000025.1 GCA_900556945.1 uncultured Clostridium sp. | reverse complement strand
GAGATTACTACGCGTCTCGTGGGCTCGGAGATGTGTATAAGAGACAGATTTATAATAGGAGCAATCTGCGGAATTATACTAGTAATGGGAATGGAAAATATGATAGCTAATGTACAGGAAAATTATGATGATTCAAATAGTGAGCCAATTGCTTATTTGAAAGAAAGTTTACAGCCAGATGATATCATAATTTATTCTAATATTAACAATGGAGGAGTAATAGCAGTTTCTATCGATAGCAATCAACAATACTTTTTGAACTTAGAAAATTGGACGATTGAAGAAGCTTATCAAGCTTATTCGCCACAAATGGAAGTGGCTTATAGCTTTGAAGAAGTCATGCAAAATGCCAAGGGAAGAATTTTTATTATTGATGATGGGGATTTGCATTGTTATCAGAAACTAGAAAATAAAGAAAAATATAAAGAAGTAGAAATCAAAAAATTCGAACCGAAATATAAAAATTATACCTATCAAATTGTGGTTTTAGATGATAATTCAAATTAAAATAGTAGTTATTCAGAACGCGTACGACATACAACTTCCTCGGTCTGCAAATATTAATATATCAACATTATTCAAAAAAATTAGTAATGTTCCTTTGAATAGTTAGAAAAAATAGGAAAAAATTGAAAAAAGCTTGCATTTATACCAAAAATTGGGTATAATAATAAAGTAAACTTAGAAAAAAGACAGAAGAGTGGGAACAAATCCCACTCTTAATTATTAGAATAATAAAAGGAGGTATACTTTGGCAAGCATAGAAGAAAAAGTAGAAAAATTATTGAAAGCAAAAATTGAATCAATAGGATACGATTTGTATGATGTGGAGTATAGTAAAGAAGGAAAAAATTATTTCTTGAGAATATTTATTGATAGGCCAAAAGGTATTGACTTACAAGACTGCGAAAAGGTTAGCAATGAAATAAGTGATCTTTTAGATGAAGCAGATTATATAAAAGAACAGTATTTTTTAGAGGTATCTTCTCCTGGAATTGAAAGAGTCCTAAAAAAAGAAAAACATTTACAACAAAATATAGGAAAAGAAGTAAATGTGAAATTATTTAAAAAAGATAAAAATGGGAATAAAGAATATCAAGGTATTTTGAAAGAATTTGATGAAGATAGTATCCTGTTAGAAACTGATATAAAAATTGAACGAAAAAATGTAGCACAGATAAAAACAATTTATAAGTGGTAAATTAAGAAAGGAATGTGATAGAAAATGAAAGAACAAGCAATTGATAATAAAGAGCTAATTTTAGCTTTAGAGGAATTAGAAAAGGAAAAAGGAATAAAGAAAGAATACTTACTAGAATCTATAGAAACAGCATTAGTTACAGCTTACAAAAGAAATTTTGATTCACTAGAAAATGTAAGAGTAGAAATGGATCATCAAACAGGAGCAACACATGTATACGCCATTAAAGAAGTTAAGAAGAAAGTAAATGATGAAGATACAGAAATTAGTTTAAAAGAGACTCAAAAGATAAACCCAGATTTAAAAGAAGGAGATACGGTTGAGGTAGAAATTGTACCAAGAAATTTTGGTAGAATTGCAGCACAAACGGCAAAACAAGTTATCATTCAAAAGTTGAGAGAAGCAGAAAGAGATATTATTTTTAATGAATATAATGACAGAAAAGGAGAAATTATTTCTGGATTAATTCAAAAAGCAGATCATAACATAGTAGTTATGGATTTAGGAAGATTAGAAGGAGTTATGCCAACAAAAGAACAAATTCCAACCGAACATTACAAAGTGAATGATAAAATAAAAGGATATGTTTTAGATGTTGAGCGAGGAGCAAAAGGAGCACCACAAGTTATTGTATCTAGAAGTCATCCAGACTTTGTAAGAAAACTATTAGAATTCGAGATACCAGAAATATATGAGGGTGTAATCGAAATTAAGAGTGTTTCAAGAGATCCAGGAAATAGAAGTAAGGTAGCAGTATATTCACCAGATCCAAATATAGATCCTGTAGGTTCTTGTGTAGGACAAAAAGGTGTGAGAATTCAAAACGTGATTAATGAATTAAATGGAGAAAAAATAGATGTCATAGAATGGAATGAAGATCCATCTATCTATATTGCATCAGCACTACTTCCAGCACAAATTTTGGCAGTAGATATAAAAGAAGAAGAAAAGTTTGCACAAGTTATTGTACCAGATGATCAATTATCACTAGCGATAGGAAAGTCTGGACAAAATGCAAGATTAGCAGCAAGATTGACAAATTGGAAAATTGATATTAAATCGGAAACGCAATTTAGAGAGATGTTAATGAATGCTCGGGGAAAATGAGGAGGCAGAAGGACAAGAAACAGAATAAAAGTAAAGTAAGAACATACAATAAAAGAGACGTATTCTCTAAATGAAGTACTTTGAGGAAGGAATAATAATCATGAAAAATGGACCACAAAGAACCTGTATGGGATGTAACGAAAAAAAAGATAAAAAACAATTCATACGAATTGTTAAAAATAAAGAAAATGAAATAAAGATTGACCGAACAGGAAAATTAGAAGGAAGAGGAGCTTATTTATGTGACGACGTAAAATGTTTGGAAAAATTAATGAAATCAAAAAGGCTAGAAAAAGTATTTGATAGCAAAATATCAGATGAAATTTATGAAAATTTAAGAGGTGTCATTCTTGATAAATAAAAAAATATTAGGTTTAATAGGGTTATCAGCAAGAGCAAGAAAAGTAAGTTTCGGAGCAGATAGCGTTGAAACTCGGAATAAAAAAGAAAAAAGTAAATTTAATTATTGTAGCGGTAGATTCTTCAGAAAGAACAAGAGAAAAATTTCTAAAATTAAGTGAAGAATATAAAATACCAATTGTTATTATGGGAGAAATAGAGGAATTAAGCAAAGCGATTGGAAAATCAAACAAAGCAATATTAGGAATAGAGGATATAAACTTATCAAATGAGATTCAAAAAATAAGTAATGGGGGTGAAGTTATTGGGTAAGATAAAAATATATGATATAGCAAAAAAGCTAAACTTAACCAGTAAAGAAGTATTAGAAGTAGCAAAGAGACTAAAGATTGATGCCAAAAGTCATTTAAGTGGTATAGAAGAAGAAGAAGCAAAAAGAATTGAAAATGAGATAACAAAAAAAGAATCAAAAAAAGAAAGAAAAGGAACAGTAAATAAGGAAAAGATGGAAACGAAAAAAGAGGAAAAAGCACCTGTTATTATTAGAAGAGAAGTTATTATAACACAAGAAGATGAGCAAATTAAGAAAAAAGAGACAGCTAAAAAGGAAGAAAAGAAAAATAACGTCGGTTTTGTAGAAAGAAAACAAAATAAAGATTATAATATTGTTTATAGAAACAAACCAAATAAACCGATGACAGTTAGTGAATTATTTGGATTAAAGAAAGAGGAACCAAATAAACAAGAGGAAAAAGAAACAGCTATGGAAGAAAAGAAAATAATGGGAGAAACAAAAAGAGAAGAAAATTTAAAAGCTACCACACAGGATAGCAGAGTTCAAAAAGCAGACAACAGGAGAGTAAAACAAGTCAAAGATAATAGAATAAACAGAGATAATCCTGATAACAGAACAGATAGTAGACAAAATAGAAATGGCTATCATAATCAAAATTCAAATTTTAATAATAGAAATAATAACAATAATAACAATAATCGATTTAACAATCGTAATAACAATAGATTTAATAGCAATAATAATGGAAATAATAACAATAGGTATAATAATAATAGAAACAATAATGATAGATTTTCAAAAAGACCTTTAGATGAAAAGGGAATAGAAAAAAATATCAAAAATATTATGTCTGTTGAAGTTACAGAAAAGGAAACTGTCAGAGAATATAATAGAGGAATTGATAAACAGAAAAACAATAATAAATTTGACGAAAACAAAACCAAGAAGTCAAAAACAAGAAGAGCCAATAATGGTAATGATTTTGATGAAGGAAAATTAAAAAGTTTAAAACAAGCAAATAGGTTATCAAGTATGTTTGAGGAGCAAGATGGCGGAATGTTAGATTATTATGACTTGACAACAGAACGTGGAAGAAGAGGCAAAAAGAGAAAAAATCAAAATCAAGAAGAGAGAACGAAGCAGAAAATATTTAAATTAACTGAAATCGAAATTCCAGAAAATGTTACGGTGAAAGATTTAGCATCAGAAATGAAAAAGACGACAGCAGAAGTTATCAAAAAATTATTAGGATATGGAATTATGGCAACCATTAATCAAGAAATTGATTTTGATACAGCTTATCTTATTGCTCAAGAATTTGGAATTACTGCAAAGAAGAAGCAAACCATAACAGAAGAAGATATCTTATTTGATGACTCAGAAGACAAAGAAGAGGAATTAGAAACAAGACCACCAGTTATAGTAGTTATGGGACACGTAGATCATGGTAAAACTTCACTTTTAGATGCTGTTAGAAAAACAAATGTAATAGAAGGAGAAGCTGGAGGAATTACCCAAGCGATTGGTGCTTACAAAGTAAAAATAAAGGATAGAGAAATTACCTTCTTAGATACACCAGGACATGAAGCATTTACGGCAATGCGTGCTAGGGGTGCTCAAATTACAGATATTGCTATTTTAGTGGTAGCAGCAAATGATGGAGTCAAACCACAAACAATAGAGGCAATTAACCATGCGAAATCAGCAGGAATTCCTATTATTGTTGCCATTAACAAAATTGATTTACCAGATGCTAATATAGAAAAAGTAAAACAAGAATTAATGACATATGAATTAGTACCAGAAGAATGGGGTGGAGATACGATTTACGTACCGATCTCAGCTAAAAAAGGTGAAAACATTGAGCAATTATTAGAAATGGTATTATTACAAGCAGATGTATTAGAATTAAAAGCAAATCCACATAAACAGGCAAAAGGTACCGTTATAGAAGCAAGATTAGATAAAACAAAAGGAGCAATTGCTACAATGCTTGTACAAAGAGGAACTTTAGATGTAGGAGATACAATTGTAGTAGGCGCTTCTATTGGTAGAATTAGAGCTATGAAGGATGACAAAGGAAAAAGCGTAAAAGCAGCGGGACCATCTACACCAGTAGAAATTATGGGATTAACAGAAGTTCCAGAAGCAGGTGATACTTTCTATGAAGTGAAAAACGAGAAAATGGCAAAACACTTAATAGAAAGAAGAAAACGTCAAGAAAGAGAAAAAGCTTTGGGTGCAACAACAAAAGTCACATTAGATAATTTATTCAGCCAAATGGAGGAAGGAAAACTAAAAGTATTAAATTTGATTGTGAAAGCAGATGTACAAGGTTCTGTTGAGGCGGTAAAACAATCATTAGAAAAATTATCAAATGAAGAAGTTAAAGTAAAAGTAATTCACAGTGCTGCAGGAGCAGTAAATCAGACGGATGTAACACTTGCAAAAGTTTCGAATGCAATTATTATTGCATTTAATGTAAGACCTGACAACATGGCAAAAGAAATCGCAGAAAAAGATGAAGTCGAGATAAAACAATACTCAGTTATATATCAAGCAATAGAAGATGTAGAAGCCGCTATGAAAGGTATGTTAGACCCAGAATTTGAAGAAAAAGTGATTGGAAATGTAGAAGTAAGGCAAACATTCAAAATATCAAATGTTGGAACAATTGCTGGAGGTTATGTGATCTCAGGAAAAGTAGAAAGAAATGCTGGAGTAAGAGTAATTCGTGAAAATGTAGTTATACATGATGGACATTTAGCAACACTAAAAAGATTTAAAGATGATGTAAAAGAAGTGGGAAAAGGATTTGAATGCGGAATTCAAATTGAAAACTACAATGATATCAAAGAAGGAGATACAATTGAAGTATATATTATGGAAGAAATAAAAAGGTAATGTCCATTCGGGGACGTTTCCTTTTGGACAAAAATGTCCATTTGGGGACAGAATTGAAAAGTAGGAGGAAGAAAAATGCCGGAAAATAAAAATCGTTTAGGACGCATAGAAGAAGAATATAGAAAAGAACTTAGTCAGATTATAAGCTATGAATTAAAAAACCCAAATGTTACGGGCATGATTAGTGTAACAAAGGTTAAAGTTACCAATGATTTAAAATATGCAAAAGTGTATGTAAGTATTTTAAACTCAAAAAATATAAAGGAAACACTAGAAGGACTAAAGAAGTCATCAGGCTTCATTAGAAGCGAATTAGCGAAAAGAGTAAATTTACGTAATACACCGGAAATTATATTTGAGTTAGATGATTCTTTGGAATATGGTGCAAAAATAGATAGTATTTTGAAAGATATTATGCCAAAAAAGGAAGAGGAGAAATAAGGTTAAAAAAGAATCAAAGTTTGTTTAGTCAAATGCCAATTCTTTTCCAACCAAATTTGTACTTTAGGAAGGAATGAAAGATAAAATGACGTTAGATGAAATTTTAAAGGAAATTAAAAATGCAGAAAAAATCGTAATATTAACTCATGAATCTCCAGACGGAGATGCAATTGGAAGTAGTTTAGCATTTAAGCTTATGCTAGAAGAATTAGGGAAAAATGCAGATGTTATCATTCCAGAATATTCTAGATTGTTTCATTTTTTACCAGCAATTGACCAAGTAAAAGAAAAATCTGAGACGAAGAATTATGATTTAGCCATTTCAGTTGATTGTACAGGTGTAAAAAGATTAGCAGGAAAAGAATATTTTGAAAATGCAAAAAGGACAATTGTAATTGATCATCATGGGAGTAACAGCATGTTTGGAGATTTAAACTATGTCAATCCAGTTTCTCCTGCCTGTTGTGAGATTTTGGCAGGAATGTTTGAATATTTTCAGATTGATATTACAAAGGAAATTGGAACTTGTATTATGACAGGAATAATTACAGATACAGGTGGATTTAGACATAGTGGAATCAATCCAGAAACATTTGAATTTACAGCAGAGCTAATACGCAAAGGAGTAAATATACCAGATATCTATAAGAGAACTTTACGTACCATGACAAAAGCCAATTTTTTGTTAACGAAAAAGGTAATGGATAGAATGGAAATATTAGAAGATGGAAAAGTAACATTTACTTATATTACATTACAAGATGAAAAAGAAGTGGGAGCTGAACCAGGAGATCATGAAGGACTAGTAGAAATTGGTAGAGATATTGAAGGAGTAGAAGTTTCTATATTTATTAGACAGATAGAAGAAAATCTATATAAAATTTCTTTGCGTTCAGGAAACATCGTTAATGTATCGGACGTATGTTTAATGTTTGGCGGAGGAGGGCATCCAAGGGCCGCAGGAGCTAATGTGCAAGGAAGTGTAGAACAAGTAAAAGAAAAAGTACAAAAGGAAGTTAGGAAAGCTTTAAAATCGAAGGAATAGTTTAAAAATTATTTTTTGAAATCAGATTTGTATTCGAAATAAAGCGAAAGGAATGAAAACTAATATGGATGGTATATTAATCGTAAATAAAACAAAAGGATGCACATCACATGATATCGTATATCAAGTAAAAAAAATAGTGAATGAAAAGGTAGGACATACCGGAACATTGGATCCAATGGTAACAGGAGTGTTGCCATTATTAGTTGGAAAAGGAACTTTGTGCTCGAAATACTTAATGAATCATGATAAAGTATATCGAGTAAAATTACAACTAGGACAGAAAACCGATACACTTGATGGAGAAGGAAGCATAATAGAGGAAAAGCAAGTAACAGATAATATGATAGAAAAAGAAAAAGTAGAAGAAGCCCTAAAAAGCATGATTGGAAAACAAGAGCAAATTCCACCAATTTATTCTGCTATTAAGGTAAATGGAAAAAAACTGTATGAATATGCACGAAAAGGTGAAAAAGTAGAAATCAAACCAAGAAAAATAGAAATTTATAATATAGAATTAATTAAGATAAACAAAAAAGATAGGCAAATTGAATTTCAAGTTGCCTGTTCGAAAGGGACTTATATAAGAAGTCTATGCGAAGAGATTGCGTCTAAGCTAAATACCGTAGGATATATGTGCGAATTGGAAAGACTACAAGTGGGAAAATTTAATATTGTTGATGCAATAACATTAGAAACATTAGAAAAAAATAAAGAAATGATTCATAAAAAAATAATTTCAATAGAAGAATTGTTTAAAGATAACAAAAACATAGAATTAGATGATAAGAAATTAACCTTATTTTTAAATGGAGTGCAACTATCACGAAAAGAAAAAGATGGAGTTTACAAGATTTATAATAAGAATAAATTTATTGGAATTGGTTGGGTAGAAAATCAATTACTAAAAAGAGATATTATTATTTAGCATATCTTAGAAATCACTTTCATATATTTTAATAAAAATATAGGAGAGTGATTTTATTGTATTATGTTCAAGAGACTGACAAGCCTAATTTTCTATTTAAATTATTTAGTATGATAAGATTACAAGAGGATAAAATAATATTGCCAATAGGAAAAGAAAAAATAAAATCAAAAAAAGCTGAAAAATTAGCAGAGAAAACAAAAAGAATTTTAGAAAAAACGAATTGCAATAAAATAGTACTAAGTAAAAC
>USQP01000024.1 GCA_900556945.1 uncultured Clostridium sp. | reverse complement strand
GATCTACACTTCTAGCTTCGTCGGCAGCGTCAGATGTGTATAAGAGACAGACATCCATGCCTTCTATAACTTTACCAAAAGATGTATAGTATCCATTTAATGAAGTGTTGTCTTCTGTCATAATAAAGAATTGTGAACTTCCTGAATTATAGGATTCTTCTTTTAATGAAGATGAATATTGTGTATAATCATTTCTTGCCATTCCTATAACGCCTTCTTCAAATTTCAATTTATTATTTACTCCATTGGCAATAAATTCACCTTTTATCGTATATTCAGTTTCATCTCCATCGTCTTTTAAGTCTGCTGTTGTTGCAGAGCCTTGTCCTGTTCCTTCTTTGTCCCCTCCTTGTATCATAAAGTCTTTTACTACTCTATGAAAAGTTAGTCCATCGTAAAATCCTCTATTGGCAAGTGCAACAAAATTAGCAACTGTTTCCGGTGCTAAGTCTGGATATAACTCTATTTTTACCGTCCCAAAATTTTCTACTTCCATCGTTGCAATTGGATTCTTTACCTCCATTATTGCCTTTCTATAATAACCAAAAGCTACTATTCCTATTAATAGGATTACTAAAATTAAAGCAATTATCCATATTATATTTTTTGTTTTTTTCATTAAATTCCCTCTCCTTTTTCTTTTTTAAAACTTTTTCTCCGTCCCCAAAATTTCATATTAAATTGTCAAAAATAAATTGTTCTTGCATTCTCTTTAATGCTTGCTTGATTGTTCTTGCTCTTACTTCACCAATTCCATCAACTTCATCTAAACTTTCAATATCAGCTGCTAATATATGTTGGAATGATTTAAAAGATTCTACCAAGTTTTCTACTATATTTGAAGGCATTCTAGGTATTTTATTTAGAATTCTATATCCTTTTGTATAAACAGCTACTTCATCATAATTATCAAAGTTTTCATATCCTAATAGCTTTGCAATAACAGATTCTTTTAATAACTCTTCGTATTCTAATTCTTGTAAACTTTCTATTATCTTTTCTGGAGTCCTTTTCTTTTTTCCTGGTACAATATAATCTTTTATGATTAGAGTTTCTTCCTTTTCTAGTCCTCCAATTAGTTCTTCTAATTGCATTTTTACCAGTCTTCCATCATCACCTAATTCATAAATTTGTCTTTGAATTTCTTCTACTATTCTCATAACCATTTCTGCTCTTTGAATCGCTACAATAACATTCTGTAAAGTCACAATATCATTAAACTCATATTCGTTCAAAATATTTAATTTATTATCAAATACTTTTTTATATCTTTCAAGGGTTTGTATCGCTTGATTTGCTTTGCTTAAAACTGCATCTGTATCTTCTAATACATATCTATCATTTCCTTTAAATACCGTTATTATATTTCTTCTTTGTGATATACTAACCACTAGTTCTCCTGTTTGTTTTGCTGTTCTTTCAGCAGTTCTATGTCTTGTTCCTGTTTCCAATGTAGTAATTTCATGGGATGGAATTAATTGAGCATTAGCATATAAGATTTTTTTCAAATCTCCACTTAATACAATGGCACCATCCATTTTTGCAAGTTCATATAGTTTGGATGATGTATAATCTTCGTTTATTGTAAATCCTCCGTCTACGATTTCTTTTAACACTTCATTGTTATTTGTTATTAATAATAAAGCCCCTGTTCTTGCTCTTAATATATTTTCTAGTCCATCTCGTATTGGGGTTCCTGGTGCAATTAGTTTTAGGATTTCTGTTATATTGTCCTCTTTTCCTTTTCTCAATGCTAACTCTCCCTTCTTCCTAAATGATTTAACCCTCATTTCTTTATTCATATTCTCAAACCCAGTTTGGAAAACAAACTATTGTTTAAATCTTTCACTTAGTAACAACAGTTATATACAATTGCTTGAATTGTTATTTTTTAAACTATTCCAACTTTTTTCATAGCCTCATTAATATTTCTAACGCCTATTATATCTAATTTATAACTATCTTTCAAGTCTTTTTTATTACTTTCTGGAATTATGCAACTTTTAAATCCTAATTTTTCCGCTTCTTTTAATCTTTTCTCTATTAAGTTAATTCTTCTAACTTCTCCTGTTAAACCTACCTCTCCAATAATAATCATATCTTTTGGGATTGGTATATTTTTAAAACTCGATGCCGTTACTAACATAATTCCTAGATCAATAGAAGGTTCATTGATCCTCAATCCACCTACTACATTTAAATAAACATCTTGTGAACCAAGCATAAAACCTGCTTTTTTTTCTAAAACTGCTATTAGAAGGGATAATCGATTATAATCAATTCCATTAGCAGCCCTTTTTGGATAACCAAATATGGTTTGCGATGTTAAAGCTTGCAATTCGACTAATATTGGTCTTGTTCCTTCTATACTAGATACAATACAAGAACCAGCAGGATTGTCTTCTCTTTCTGATATTAATATGTCAGATGGATTTGTAATTTCAATCATTCCCTTTTCTTGCATTTCAAACATTCCAATTTCATTTGTTGACCCAAATCTATTTTTTACACCTCTTAATATTCGATAAGAAAAATACCTCTCTCCTTCTAAATACAAAACCGTATCTACCATATGTTCTAAAACTCTTGGTCCAGCTATGTTTCCTTCTTTCGTAACATGCCCTATAATAATTGTCGTAATATCTCTTGATTTACACACCCTCATTACTTGTCCGAGTAATTTCTCTAACTTGGCTCACACTTCCTGCAGCTGCAGTTATCTCGTCAGAGTACATCGTCTGAATCGAATCAATGATAACCAATTTAGGAGCTATATTAATAATCGCTTGATTGACAATATCAATATCCGTTTCTCCTAAAAATAGAATATCTTCATTATTAATCCCTAATCGATCTGCTCTTAACTTTATTTGTTCAGCCGACTCTTCTCCCGAAACGTATAAAACTTTACCATCGCCCTTAATTTTATCGCAAATTTGTAAAATAAGAGTTGACTTTCCAATTCCTGGCTCTCCCCCCAACAATATCAAAGATCCTTTTACAAATCCTCCTCCTAGTACTCTATCGAGTTCATTAAACCCTGTGTGAATTCTAAGATTTTCTTTTGCTACATAAGAGTTCAACTTCTGTGGAGTACTTGCCTCTTTTTTAGCTTTGTCTTTATTTTTGCTCTCCACTATCTTTTGTTCATAGAAAGTGTTCCAACTATTACAAGCCGGGCATTTTCCTAACCATTTGCTCGACTCATTACCACATTCACTGCAAACAAACACTGTTTTACTTTTTGCCATGTCCAGTTGGGGACGTTTCCTTTTGGACAAAATTGTCCAATTGGAGACACATCTCCCATCCTCCCTTCTTTTTTCCTTATTCTTTCATTGCTCTTTCTACTATTTTTCTATTTATTCCTATGACCCTTGCAATCTGTGCTTTTGAAGTTCCTTTTATTTGTTTTAGTTGTCTTAATTTTTCATTTCTTGTCGTTATATTATATCGCTTTATTTCTATTACATTATCTATTTTTAATACTTTTTCTATTAGTTTCTTTAATTGTTCATCTGTTACTTTATTTACCATTTCATATTCAATATAATCATAATCTCCATCATCCTCTTTTTCTATGTTATGGAATTCTACAAAATTCTTTACAGCATCTTGCTTTGCCTCTCCAAACATAGACATTATTATTTCAGTATTTACAAGCTTGTTCTTATGAATAAATTCTTGATAACTACTCCATCTATATTCATCCACTTTTGCTATTTTAGCCTTTACTGGATTTTGATGAATGTACCTACATAATTGAATTAAGTATTCCCTCGTTTGTATACATTTACTTAAAAACCTATTTTGAAATAAATGTCCAACTTTATCATATTTTTTTCTAAAATAACTTGAATAAGATACTGCTAAACTTTGCATTGCTTTCGAAAAATTATTTTCTTTATCAAATAAAATCAAATGAATATGATTTGTCATCAAACAATATGCATATAATTGGTAATGATATTTTTCTTTTGTATGAATCAATTCTTTTATAAATTTCTTATAATCTTGATTATCTAAAAATATGTCTTGTTTATCATTTCCTCTCCATATAATATGATATACTTTTGTATTGCTAGTCTCTCTTGCCTTACGGGGCATATAAATCCTCTCCTTCTTTCTTTCATTTTGCCCCATAATAACAAAAAAAGTATAGCACAAATTTACTAATTGTGCTATACTTTTGTTTTAATTTACTAAAAATTTACAATTCTCTAAATATATCCTTAGATAGACAGACATGGTATAAGTATCTGGAATGTCCAAAAGGAAACGTCCCCAATTGGACAATTGGACATTATTTTCTCTTTCCAAATGTTATTTCTTGGAATAGGAAGTCATGTACTTTTTCCCAAGTTATCTCTTGATGTAAAAATTCATTTATTTCATCTTCAATTTTTTGTTGATGTGGTGTCAATTCTACTTTTATTTCTCTATTCCAATCAATGTCTTGTAACCAGAAGGCTTTAAATTTATTCCAAAAGCCTGATTTTACTGGTAAGTTATTGTTTCTAATAGTTCCTGCATTTTGAATCGATTCTTCATTTGTTATTTGGTCGTTGTTGTTAAATTCAACTCCCCCAAAAACTCCTGATACTTTACTTTCTTCACTTAAATCTGCCATTTTCATTTCCTCCTTTGTATTCCTATACAATATTAGTTTATTTATACTATATTTTCTTACCATAATCAAGTCATTTTTATCTTTTTTATATTAAATGTTTATTACATAATTATTACAGTATCATTACATTTCTACGATAATATGATTACCTTTTGCATCCATACATTTAACTTTCACTATTTTGTTTTCCATTTTATTTCTTGTATCTTCTTTTGTCAAATGAGCTAATATATAATTGGAAGTGTGTCCTTTATAATTTCCATCTTTTTCTTCTTCGAATAACACTTCTACATTTTTTCCTATATATTGTTTATTATAATTTCTCTCATTTTCATTTGATAATTCTATTAATTTTTGGCTTCTTTCCTCTTTTTTATTTCCATCTATTTGATGCTTCATCTGTGCTGCCTTTGTTCCTTTTCGTGGAGAATATTTAAATACATGCATTTTATAGAATTTTATTTCTTTTAAAAATTGATAGGTTTTATTAAATTCTTCTTCTGTTTCCCCTGGAAATCCTACAATGATGTCTGTTGTTAATATTACATCCTTATAATATTTTCTTAAAAGATTTACAATATCTCTAAATTGTTCTGTCGTATATCTTCGATTCATTCTTCTTAGGGTATCATCGCATCCACTTTGTAAGGATAGATGAAAATGATGGCAAATCTTTTCTAGTTTTACTAATCTTTTCATGAACTCTTCATTAATTAGTAATGGTTCGATAGAGCCCAATCTAATCCTTTTTATTCCTTCTATTTTGTTTATTTTTTCTAACAAATCTATTAATTTGTAATCTTCTTTAAAGTCTTTTCCATAAGATGCAACATGAATCCCAGTTATAACTACTTCTTTTATTCCTTCTTCTGCTATTCTCCTGATTTCAGATAGAATACTTTCTGATTTTCTACTTCTTACTCTTCCTCGTGCATAAGGAATGATACAATAGGAACAAAATCGATCACATCCGTCCTGCACTTTAATAACTGCTCTTGTTTTTTCTGTGTATGTCACACTTCCGAAATCAACAAATTCTCTCTTTTGCATAACATCTTCCACTTCTATTTGTTTTTGCTGATTTTGCATATATTCTTCTAGATATTTAATAATATTTTTCTTTTCATTATTTCCTAAAATTAAATCTATCTCTTTTATTTTTTCTAGTTCATTTTTTGCTACTTGAGCATAGCAACCGCAAGCAACCACGATCGATTTTTCATTTAATTCTTTTACTCTTCTGAGCATTTGTCTTGATTTCCTATCAGACATATTTGTTACCGTACAAGTATTAATGATGTATATATCTGCTTTTTCATTCGATTCTACTACTTTGTATCTATTTTCTATAAACTTTTGTATCATTGCATTTGTTTCATATTGGTTTACTTTACAGCCTAATGTGATAAATGCTACTTTTTTCATCTATTACTCCTTCTATCTCTAACATTTAAAATCTATTTTTATTCTAATCATATTATCATAGTCATAAATAAAAGTAAACATCGGTATGTTTACTTTTATTCTTGTTTTTCCTTATCTTCTCGATTTTCCTTCTAAAGCATCTAAGTTATCTAATGCTTTTCCTGTTCCTAATGCTACACATGATACTGTGTCTTGTGCTATCATAACATTAATTCCCGTTTTTTCTTGTAATAATTTATCTAGTCCATCGACTAAACATCCTCCACCTGTCATGTATATACCTTTATCGCTGATATCTGCTGCTAATTCTGGTGGTGTTCTTTCTAATACGGAATGGACACTATCAACTATCATCATGGCAGGTTCTAATAATGCCTCTAGCATTTCGCTGGAATATATAGTTAGTGTCTTTGGTAGACCTGTCGTCAAATCTCTTCCTCTTATTTCCATTTCAGCATCTTGTATCTTAGGAAATACACATCCAATATTAACTTTTAAATCTTCCGCTGTTCTTTCTCCAATAATCATATTATGTTTTTTCTTAATGTATTTTACAATGTATTCGTCAAATTTATCGCCTGCAACTTTTAGTGATGTGCTTACTACAGAACCACCTAAAGAAATAACTGCAATGTCTGTTGTTCCTCCACCGATATCTACCACCATATTTCCACATGGTTTTGAAATATCAATTCCCGCACCAATGGCAGCTGCAATTGGTTCTTCAATTAAATATACTTTTCTTGCTCCAGCTTGTGAGGCTGCATCTATTACTGCTTTTTTTTCTACTTCTGTTACTTGTGAAGGAATACATATCATGATTCTTGGTGCAAATATAAATTTCCCGCATATTTTATTAATAAAATATTTTAACATTTTCTCTGTTACCGTATAATCTGATATCACACCATCCCTTAAAGGTCTAGTTGCTACAATGTTTCCTGGAGTTCTCCCGAAGCATTCTTCTTGCTTCTTGTCCGACTGCTAATACATCACCAGTATCCTTATCTACCGCAACAACAGATGGCTCCCTTAATACAATTCCTTTTCCTTTTACATAGGCAAGTACTGTTGCTGTGCCTAAATCAATACCAATATCTTGTCCCAACCCCATTTTAAACACTTTATCTTCCTCACAATCCTTTTATTTTTGTTTCTTTTTTATTACAAATATATTACGATTATATTACAAACATTTTAATTTATCAACCCTTTTCATTGAATTTTTTTATTTTTTATATTATAATAGTAAATAAATAATGGAGGGTTTATGAAAAATTACCAATTTATCTCAAAAAATGAAAACGATACGAAAAATTTTGCTAAAAAACTAGCTTCCAAATTAAAACCTAAAAATATTGTTGTTTTAACCGGCGAATTAGGTTCTGGTAAAACCAAATTTGTAGAAGGTTTTTTATCCTATTTTGGACTAGAAAATGATATCTCCAGTCCTACTTTTAATATTGTAAATGAATATAAAAAAGATGATATTAATATTTATCATTTTGATGTTTATCGTTTGGAGGATTCTTCTGAATTTTATGAAATTGGTGGAGAAGAATATTTTGAAAGTGGAATTTGCTTAATTGAATGGGGCGAATTAATTAGAGATATTTTACCAAAAAATTATATCCATATCACTTTTTCCAAAGATAATTATAATGAAAATATTAGAATTTTAAATGTTGAATCAGAGGAGGATTTGCTTTGAAAATATTAAGTATCGATACAGCCAGCAACATTTGTGGCGTTTCTGTCTTAGAAAACCAAAAATTAATATGTAATCTAGATACCAATACGGGAAGAACACATTCCGAAAATTTAATGCCAATGATTAAAAATGCTCTTGAAAAAAGTAATCTAACTTTAGAGGATATTCAATTAATTTTATGCGATATTGGACCTGGCTCTTTTACAGGAATAAGAATTGGGGTTGCAACGGTAAAAGCATTTAAAGATAGTTTAGGAATTCCTTGTATTGGCATTAGTTCTTTAGATTCCCTGGCTTACAATATAAAAGATAGTAGTAAGGAAAATGAATTGATTTGTAGCCTTATTGATTGTAAAAATGATAATTGCTATTTTGCTTTATATGAAAAGAAAAATAATATGTTAGAAAATTTAATAGAACCTCAAGCCGAAAACATTGAATCTTGCTTATCTATTTTAAAAAGCTATTGTGAAGATACATTAGAAAATTTATCTCTTACTTTTGTTGGGGATGGTTCAGTAGTTTTCCAAAATAAAATTAAAAAAGTATTTTTAAATGCTAATTTCGCTAATTCTTCTTTAAATATTTTAAACTCTTATTCTTTAGGTCTGGCAGGGTTCGATAAATACCAATATAACACCGACATTCCAGACATTTTACCTTTGTATTTAAAAAAGCCACAAGCTCAAAGACAACTGGAAGAAAAAGAAAAGAAGGAATCTGTTTTATGAATATAAAAATAACTCCAATGACATTATCTGATGTCGATACAATAAAAAATAACTTAATCAGTGATTTTGATAATTTTTGGACCTATCAGATTTTAAAAGAAGAATTGAAAAGCAAAAATTCTAGTTATTTAGTTGCTAAAATGAATGATAAAATTGTTGGCTTTGCAGGAATCAAGGTAATTCTTGATGAAGCTGATATTATGAATATAGTGATTAAAAAAAATTATAGAAATCAAGGTATTGGAACCCTGTCTCTTATACACATCTGACGCTGCCGACGAAGCTAGAAGTGTAGATCT
>USQP01000023.1 GCA_900556945.1 uncultured Clostridium sp. | reverse complement strand
CGCGTCTCGTGGGCTCGGAGATGTGTATAAGAGACAGAGAAAACGATATTTTATTATTTATTTCCTAAAATCTTTTTTCTGATTAATACAACTCCTGCACCTAATATAACGAAAGCTGATATTGTTGTTGCAATGATAGCAATTAAGTTTTGATCTTGTCCGGTTGGAGGTGTAACAATAATCGTTTCTCCTCTATCGTAGAATGAAGAACTTGCTGGTATTATTTCTCTTCCTGTTTTCTGATCACGTTTTACTTCGGTTATCTCTGCATCATTATTTAAATCAATTTCATCTGTATTAGATAATACTTTTGATGCATATAAACTTACTTGATTAGCCCCTCCTGGCTCTAATTCACTTTCAAGTTCTGCATTATGTAAGATAGTTTTATTATCTACTTTTACATCTCTTATCGTTCTTGTTTCAGTTACTTGTGTTGCCCATTCCTCAAAGAATGTTTCATAGGAAGTTCCACCTATCTCCCACGTATAAATCGTATTTCCGTTTGTATCAGTAGTTTTAGAATCTGTAAAATATGATTCTGTAATCGTTCCAGTTGAATATTTATTATTATAACTATCTTTAGAAACTACTTCCCAATTACCATTATCCTTTGTTGTATCTAATGCCATTTCACTGTCTAAATAATCATAAACTCCTGTAGGTGTAATTTTTATGATGTCACTTTCCTTTCCTGGTGTTCCATATAAGTAGTAATCTTCTGTATCATAATCTAATTCACTATTATTTTTAACTACTATTTCGTATTCAACCTGTACAGTTGCTCCTTGAATTAATTCATTATCCAACTCTAGTTTAACAAAACCGTTCGTTGCTGATGGTCCCATATAAGTTACATGATCTTTCTCACCTGTCATGTTTCCATTTTCATCGATTGTAACGTCTGCTACAACTTGACCATTTGCTAAAGTAACTTTAAATCCGCTTACTCTTTTATTCATATCGATTTGTTGTTTTGCTCTTTCTACAATACCAAAGTCGATATTGCTAATAGAGAATCCTTTTGGTACAAACTTGTCTCCTTCTACTGTTGTTGTTATTTCTTCTAAGTAATCTGTAGCTTCGTTTTTCTCCTCTACTCCAATTCCCATAATAGGTGTGGTAGAATTCATCTTATCAATTGTAGTTTTACTTGTTCCTGTAATATTTTGAGTTTCCCCATCAATGTTTTGTCTTAACTGATAATCATCCATAGCATCTGAATATCTTGGTTCTGTAGTTTTATACCACTCTTTATTATTCGCTCTATCTTTATCTTTATAGATCGTTCCTTTATAATTTTGAACCGTGTACGTTTCATCTCCCCATGTATAGGTTAATGTATAATCACCTGGTATATAACCACTAATATAGAAATCACCATTTCCATCTGTAGTTGTTGTATGTATTTCTCCATTTTCTTTGTTTTCTTTTAAAGTAACCTCTACATTTGCAATTCCTTTTTCATTATCTGTGTATTGACCGTCACCTTCTCTTACTACTCCAACTCCTCCTGTTGATTCATCGAAGAATACTTTACCTGTCATTTCTCTTGCAGCCGCTACCTCTAGTAATAATCCTGGTGCTGAACTTGTATCATCTTGGTGAGTCGTTACATCTGCTGGATTTGCATTTCCAGGGTTTGAGTCTTTATCAATTCCTGCATATATTCCTTTTTCATCAAATACAGAATATGAATTAATTTCTGCTACATTATCTAAATTTTCTTTATTGTTTATAATATTGATTACCGCTTGTCTGTTTAATTTAAATTGTACATAAATGTCAGCATATTTTCCATGATCTATTTTTGTATTATTATTAATTGTTAGTTTATTATAATTTTCATTATAATCTAAAACCCCATAATCAATATTTTTTTGTACATCCATGGTATCATTATTTAGGCTTGTACCTACTCCACATAATGTATAATTAGAATCATAATAATCCACTATACTATTAATTTGAGTGGTTAAGTTAGATGATTCATTATTCATTCTAAGTTGATATGTTACATACACTTCTAACTCATTTTTTCCATCTTGTGTTGTGTAATTATAATCTGCCTCGTAAATTGCTCTATTATAGGATCCTGTAAATTTATTTTTATATTTTACACCAACATTTAAGTCATCTTCCGTAGGCTCGATTGGTTTATCAAATCTTTGATTATAATCATATACATGGTTATATCCATTGATACTAACTTTTACATTATATAAATCTTTTACTAATGAAATATCTGGTTGTTCCCTTTCATATAAACCTAAGTTAATATATTTAATCTCTTCTTGTCCAGGTGTAAAGTGTGCTTTGATACGATATCCTGTTTCGTTAGTATTTGCTGTAATTACATACAATCCATTATTTACAAGTGTTGATTTTGCGCCATTGTCTGCATCATAAGTTAAATTATAAGTCAAATCATTCTTTTTCTTTCCATTCTCATCCAATGTTGCACCAGTATTAGCTGTTTCTCCTCCTACAACACTGCTAAATCCCTTATTAAAGTTATCTCTTACTTCACTATCTTCTGCAGATTTTGAACCATTATCTTTATCAATATGTGATACCACATTTGTATAGGTTAATCCATCATATTCAAATTCTACATAATATTTGTCTAAATCATCTACTAACACATCGATAAATTGATAAGCTCCTCCGTTTGCTGTTTTTGCTTCTTTTATTACATTACCTGATGTGTCTTTTAATCTTACTGTAATTCCATCTAATAAGATATCTTCTGAATCATAAGTACCATCTTTATATAAATCATTTTTTTCAGATTGTTTTCCAGAATATCTATCTACCCATACATATCCTGAAAGCTTAATATATTTTTGCTTATTTGGAATTTGAAGTTCTGCTGTCTTATCCACGATTACATCCTTTTCTTTTCCTTCTGTTATGATTTCATATCCATAGTTTGGATTTTTCGTTTCATAAGCTACATAAGTTCCAACAATTAAATTTTTAATTGTAATTTCTCCATTTTTGTCTGTTATGTATTCGGTTGCTGCATCTTTGTTGTCTACATAAGATATTGTTCCATTCGTTTCTTTTACCCACTTTTTCGTATCTTTATTTTGAATTTTAAAACCTACATTTGGTAATTTTACTGTTGTATTATCTTTGTTTACTTTAATTACCTTTAAGTTTCCAAGTATAGAAATGTTATAATCAAATGATAAATCTATCGTTTCAGTTGCATTATATGGCTCTCTTATAATTAAGTTTTGTTTATAACTTGTTGTAGATTCTAAAAACCAAATATTAACAGCTTTTACTTCAATATCCATCTTTCCTGCAACTTTTGTAATTTTTGTTGCTCCACTATTAACTGGTATGGAAATATAAAAGTCGCTACCTGATTTAATTTCTCCCACATTAATCCATTTTTCTGTTTTGCCACTAAAAGTACTATATAATTTTCCTGCTATTGATTTTGAATTTTGGTCATAAATTGATACTTCTGTCAATTTTCCTCCAAATGTCCAATTAAATGGTCCTACTCTCATGTATTGTGTTCCATCTTTATTATAAGCTTCTACCTTTATTTTGCTTTTATCCGTATTGTCCGTTACTTTCGTTCCATTTGAAATGTTATTGGCATAATTAGTAGCTTCTGTATCTAGTGCCGTCGTTGATTGATTAGTGTTTCCTGGTGTCGCACTTACAAAGTTTAAATTCAATCCATTATGTTTTTGTCCTACATTTTTCATCCAAGTATAGCCATAATTCCATATTTCATTTTGCACTGGTCCACTATCATGAGAGGAACCATTGTCAGCTGATAAAATATAAGCAAACTTAGCATTACTTTTGTCTTCTATTGTTTTACCTTCATAATCTGTTGACTTAGTACCTTCAATCTTCACATTAGAAATAATTTTATAACTATTATCATCCGTTAGAGCTTGCCCATGTTCGACACAAAATATGTTACTGCTACCTGCATATTGATTATATGTTATGGTTATGGATTGTCCCACAGAATATGCATTTGATATACTATATATTCCAAAAATCGCTATGATTCCTATTATGATACTAATTGCTATTCTTCTTACTTGATTCATTTTTCTACCTCCTTTCCTTTCCTATTTTTCATCACCATTATTTTGTTTTTTTCTTATCACGATAAATGCTGTCATTCCTAATATTGCTACTACTATAATTGTAATTGCTAGATATACTTCTCCACCTGTTTTTAAACTTAAGATAGCATCTGCTGAGCTATAATCTTCTTCACCCTGTACTTTATTTCCAGCGGTTGATTTGCTATCCGCTAATCCTAATTCATTATAACTTTCTGCAATTTCTGCTGTGTTGTTAATTAAACCTGTATTATCTTCTGTCATTGATTTTGTTAATGTCAAGGTTACTTCTCTCGACTCTCCAGCTGCTATTTTTTCATTTGCTAAACTTATATTATATAGGTTATCTCCTGATTGATACCAATCTGTATTTAATTCTGAACTAAATTTCAAATCACTTGGCATATAATCAACTATTTTCCTTACATAACCATCTACATCGCCAATATTTGTTACTTTTATTTTATATTCAATAATAACTGTTGTTCCTTGAACTTTTTTACTATCCAATTCTGCTTTTGCAACAGATGCATTGTCATATTCTTTGACAGTTGTTCCTGCAGAGTTTTGAATTAGTATTCTGCTAATATACTTATCTAGTCTAAAGCTAAAATCTTGTAATTCTATTAAACCGATATTAATGTTAGAAACATTATCATTATTAATTTCTATAATATCAGTTGATACTACTTGTTGCTTTTCGTTCTCAATTGATAATTCACTTGTCATAGCATTTGAATTTTTAGATTCCTCTACATTTTCTGCTTTATATTTTGTTAAAGCATATTTTGTATGATCATATTCAAATACAACAATGTATTTACCATTACCTATTTTATCTAATATATATACGCCGTTGTCATTTGTTGTTGCTTCCAGTACATTACCATTTTCATCTTTCACCAAATGATTCGTTGTTGTATTTAATAAATGTACTTTTATATTACTTAGTAGTTGTTCCTCATCATCTTTTTTACCATTACCATTTGCATCAAACCATGCCATACCTGTTATCATCTTTGTTCCATTTGCCACATCGCTACTATCTGTATCATTGTCTTGTCCACCTGTATTATCCTCCGTATCTGCTTGGATAATATGATTTACCTCTGATGTTGTAGCTACTTTATCTCCTAAAAATTCTGCATAAGCAACATTCGTAATTGCCTCTGCTGATGTTCTTGCTGCTGAATAGTTAACTACTGTTTCTATTTTTATCGTACTTTCTGAGCCTGCTGCTATATTACATGAAATTTCTATTTCATTCATCTCTTTTAATTGCTCAATTTCTTCCTCATCAAAGCTTACTTTCGTTACTGTTAAACTATTTGGTATACTGTCAATTACTTTTATTCCTTCTACCTTTGATTTACCGTTATTTTTTACAGTAATATAATATTCGATGACATCTCCAGATTTAACATATTGACTTTGTGTATTGGTTGTCATATTTAATGAAATATCCACATCCTTTACACTTTCTGTTAAAGTGTTGGATTTATATTCATTATTTCCGTTTTGAGCAGATACTGAAAAGTTAATTCCATTTGAACCCTCTACTTTATTAATTAGCATATCATAACTTAATACTTTTACTTCTCCTGCTGCTAGGCTTCCTATATTAACTTCTGTATCATATTTTAATTCCTCTGTTGTAATGGAGCTTTCTTCCTTTGCTCCTATTAACTCACTTTCTGAAATCTCTCTTGTTGTTTCTCCCTCTTGGCTACTACCTGGCCTATATAAATCATCATCCGATACTTCTTTTGATTCCATTCCTGTTATTAGTGTTAATTTATTTACTTCTAAATTATTAGAAAGATTTGTTTTTACTGATATATTATCCTGTGTTTTATCTGATATATTTTCTATGATAGCAAAATATTGCACCGTACCGGCTTCATATAAATCTACGCTTCTATCCGTAACTCTTTTTACACTTACTCTTATATCGCCACTGGCTGTAATCAATTGTGATTCATTCGATTGTTTCGTTACATCTCCATATTTCACTTGGATCCTATTCGATAATTTCGTTCCAGCTTCTACTCCTGTATTTACTCTTACTTCATATTCTCCTGTTACAACTTGCCCTACTTTTAAAGTATTTAATGTTGCTTCATAAGTTTTTCTGTCTAGTTCCTTATAATAAGAAGATCCTGTATATTCGTAATTATCTTGTGGGGTTACCAATGTTGTACCCTCTGGTACATTTCCTTGTACGGTAATATTTTGTATTTCTTCACTTCCAACATTGGATACTTCTATTTTATATTTAATAACTTCTCCATTTTTTACGGTACTGTTTTGTGCTACTTCTTCTCCACCTATCATTGGTATTAATTTCGTTTCCAATACTGGTCCTACACCCGTCTGTAATTCAATTGTTGTTGCTTTCATTTCGTTTTCTGTTCTTGTTAAACTATTTGTATATTTTACATGATATCCTTCTTTTGCTGTTTGGTTATATTCAAGTAAGGCAGGAATTTCTATTTTATAAGTTCCTTGTAAGCTTTCTTGTGCTTTCATACTGGATACTTCAATTAAGTATTTACTTACTTTACTTGAATCTGCTATTTCTTCTGTCCATCCATTTGTTTCGTTTTGTAAATCGTCTGTTGCATCTTTATTTTCTGTATAATATACTTTTGCTCCTTCTAGACCTTGTATACGAATTCCCTCCACTACTTTAATTGCTATATTATTTTCATCATTTTCTGTTGGGAAGGTACCTAGTACTTTTACATTTTGAATTTCATTTTCATTATTATTAATTACTTCTATTTCCGTCTCTATTTGTTTTGCACTTGTTCCTCTTTGAAGAGTTACACTTTTTAATTCTTCTTGTCCGATTGTCTCAACACCTAAATCTTTAATCGTATGAATTGTTGTAACATCCGTTGGTGCGACAATTCTAATTGATTTCGTATCTGTTCCAGTTGTTTCTTCGTTATAATATGTCATGGTAATTTGTGAGTCCTTTGTTGCCGATTTTTTGTTAACGGTAAGATTAGCATTGATGATTAATATAGCACCTTCAATACTTAAATCTTTGTATTCTGTTTGTTTTCCTTCTAAGTAAATAGTCAATGTACGACCATCTATATCATAACTTTTTACATTTAATTCTGTTTCATAAATTAAGTCAATACTATTCATTTCAATCTTTTCTACTTCTTCTGGTAATTCAAATTGAATGCTTGGATTACTATATAAATTATATTGTTCATTATTTCCTTTTAATATGGCTTTTATTTCCACATTATTTTCTACAACGGTTGATAAAGTATCTTTATTTACCTCTAATCTTGCTTCTGTTGTTGATTCTTCTAATTTTGTTACGGTTTCTGCTTCATTTGTAACTCCTGTATCATAATGATAAGTTATTTTTGTTTTTAATTCTGTTGCACCTTTTATTATCTCCTTGTCTTGTTCTTTTATTGTCTTTGTGTGTTTGAAACTTAAATTGCCTTCTGCAATAGGTGTGGTCGTTTTTATTTGAATTGCCTTTGGTTCTTTTCCTGTATAGTCAATTACAATATTCTTATTTTCATCAATTGATGTTGAATTATCAACTGTTGCAATTATTTCATCCTTTTCGTTTGCTATTGTCAATATTCCATTTTGCCCAAGAATTTTATCAAAATCATCTTTATTTATAATTGTCTTATTATATACTACATTTGCATCTAATTCTTTGTCTTCTACCGTATAAGTTGTAGCATCTTCTTTTACATCTATGTATTGTTCTACATTTGCTAAATTAACTGCTATATTTGTCTTACTTTCATATTGTCTGTCAATTCCAGCATATAATTTTCCTTTATAGATTTCACTTTCTGAATTTACAATTTTTACTTGCACCAATGAATCTTTTTCTTCATTTGTTAATTCTATACGATTAGCAGATGTAAGCTCTTTTTCATTATATAAAATTACCTTTTCATCTAATTGTACAGAACTTTTATCTAATTCTACTTCTTTATCATAAACCAATGTTAAAATAACATTTTCATTACCATCTTTTGTCCATAAAATGTTGTTACTGTCGTTAGGCTCATTATTAAATGTTATTTTTACAGTATTGATTCCATCATATTCATAGTTAAAATAAGTCATTGTATGAAAATTAACATTTTTTGAAATCGTTGGTTTACTCTCATTTGGTGTTGGTATATTAATTTCAGTAGCAATTTCTTTAATAGGATAATTATTTTCTTTTAATCCCATATTGATAGCTAATTGTATGACTCTTTTATCTTCTCCTGATACTTTCATAACTTTATTCGTTATTACTTCTACTGAATTCTCTACACTCTCATTTGTATTATCTTCAGTATATTCATATTTAACTTCCCTAGAAGCTTTAATATTGATATCTTTCTCTGTGCTATCTCTATAAATACCACTTAAATTTAATTTACTTACCGTGCTTAATAAACCTGCATCAAATATTTCTTTATTGACAGGTTCTATTTTTAAATCCATTTGAGCTGTTGTCCCAGCATTTAATTGATTTAACACAATTTTATTTGTTTCAATCTTGTTCATGTAATGATTACTTTGATCGGTTACAAAATTAAAATTGCTATTCTCCAAAGCAATTTCGCCATTAAAATATCCTTCCTTCTTTACATTAATTTGTAAAGATAATATATTTCCTTCTTTTAATTGTGCATCAAATTCAATATTTTGATGATTGGTCGTAATATTCGTTGTAGCATAACTTACTAATCCTACTCCAACATAAATAAAATTAGTTAGTATTAATGTGGCTAATACTAATATTACGGCTGTCTCTTATACACATCTACGAGCCCACGAGA
>USQP01000022.1 GCA_900556945.1 uncultured Clostridium sp. | reverse complement strand
CGAGATTACTACGCGTCTCGTGGGCTCGGAGATGTGTATAAGAGACAGGTATTAACCCACAAGAGATTATAGAGCAAGGAAAATTCTCAAACACTCTAAAAGAGCTTCATGAAAAAGGAATTAATGGTGACGGTACTACAATTGTTTTGATTGATAGCATATCTAATAGTCAAGTATCAGAGTTTGAAGAAGGTAGAGAGGTTGTAAATATAGTATTTAAACAAAATGAAGATGGAACGATTTCTTATGAAGAATATCAAAAATATAAAGAAGAGGAAGAGAATAAAGAAAAAGAAAAGCAGGAAGAGGATGACGATAAATTTGATCATTACCATGGAAAAACAACAGCTTCTTTAGCAACAGGAAACGAATGTGGAGTGGCACCGAAAGCAAAAGTATATTTATTTGGAATTGCTGAAGGAACAGATAGGGAAAAAGCCCAAGAATCGATTCTTAAATATATCAACGAAAATGATATAATACCAGATATAATTTCTATGTCAGCAGATACGAAAATATCAAAAGAGGGTCAAACAGAAAGAACAATACGGATGTGCTTTTCTTAACTCTGAAGAATTTTGGAAAGATTTTTTATGGGGAAGGACTAGTAATGATGATAAAGGAGTAGTATTAGATGAATTGTTCAAAGAGGTGTTGAATGAAGCAAAGGATAAGAAATACGACGAAAGTACTACTCCTGGAAAATCTCTTACAAAGGCACGTGCCAATGTATTTGGCAAAGAATCTGATATGGCAGTATTACCATGTACAGGAGTAACTTGTTTGGAGAATGGAAAAGAAGGCGTGTATAAGTATATGGGTAGTTTTTGTGGGGCTAGCTTTGCAATCCCACAAGTAGCGGGATTATTTCTTTTAGCAAGACAAATAGATAAATCCATAAGTTATGACGAATTTATTGAAATTGTAAAAAACCCAGAAAGAGAAAAAGATGGGATGATGTATGTAGATTTTAAGGAAACCCTTAAAGAAATCTATGAAAGAAAAAAAGAAAGAGAAGAAAGAGGCGGACCTAATTCAGACAATTCTTCAGATATTTCAGAAGATAGCGTAAAAGCAATAGCAAACAATAATAATGTTGCAAAGAAAAAACGGAGAAGCACAAAATATATTTGATAAACTTAAAAAAGCACCAGAAGTTAATAGAGACAATGAACAAGCCATAAATGAGGGGTGAAAATTATGACAAATACAGAAGATTTGGTTTATAAAAAAGCATATACAGAGTTATATGAAGTTATAAAAAAACTATCCAATCAAGAATTATCAAAAATACCAAACAATTTTATAGAAAATCTAAAAAATAATAGAGATGATGAGTATATTTGGAAATACGATGACACAAAAAAACTAGAAGAACAGAATTTTTTAGTAGAAACGAAAGCCTTAATAGTTGAAATGTATGAAAGATACTTATGCCCAGAAGATAAAAAAGAGTTTTGGAATAACTATGATCGAATTTGTTTAAACATGATTGAAGAGGAGAAAAGGAAGGAATTCAATCCAGATAATATATTTAAAAAGAGAAATAATGAAACAGCAAATATTGCCCAAAAAGTTGAAGAAAACACAAATTTACCAGCAGAAATTAAAGAATCATTTTTTACAAAAGTAGTAAAATTTTTTAAGAGGATAATGGGGAAACAATAATATGGAAAGAGAATTAGAAAGTAAAATATATTTTGCAGAAGATTATTGCAGTAAAGAAAATATGGAAGAACATATAAAAGAATATATAAGAAGTTTAAAAGTTAAATATCCTAATGCCGTTGTAACAAGAGAATTTTATAATGGACAAAATGTATTAGTTCGCGCAACCGAAGTATATAATGAAATTCATAAAAAGCAAGAACAAAAGGAAAAAGAGCTAGATGATTGGTACATAAGGCAAAGAGGTGAAAGATAAATAAAAAGAAGTACTTAATTAAAGTGCTTCTTTTCCCACTTAAAACTGTTAAATGCTGTTTAAAACGATATAACAATAAAAGAGAAAAGAGGAATAAAAACAATGTACTACATATATATGTTAAGATGTGAAGATAACTCAATTTATACAGGAATTACAACTAATATAGAAAGAAGAATGAAAGAACATTTTGAAAAAGATAAAAAATGTGCAAAATATACTTTTACACATTCAGCGAAAAGTTTAGAAGCGCTTTGGAAAACAGAAAATAAATCGTTAGCTTCTAAATTAGAATTTAATATAAAAAAATTAAGAAAACAGGAAAAAGAAGAGTTAATTAAAAAGAAGGACTTAAAAAAATACTTAAGTAATAAAATAGAAGTAGAAAAATATGAATTGATTAAGAACTTTACAAATATAGAATAAAAGGATATAATGAGCGGGATAAAAAAATATTTAAAGAGTAAAAGGGGAAATATAGGAGAGTGAATTTATGTTAAAATTAGAGCATATTACAAAAGATTATGTATCAGGAGGAACAACGGTTCAAGCCCTAAAAGGAATCGATATAGAATTCAGAAAAAATGAATTTGTATCCATCTTAGGACAAAGTGGTTGTGGAAAGACTACTCTATTAAATATCATTGGAGGGCTAGATCGATACACAGATGGAAATTTAATTATTAATGGAAAGTCAACAAAAGAATTTAAGGATAAAGATTGGGATGCTTATCGTAATTATTCAGTAGGTTTTGTTTTTCAAAGTTATAATTTAATACCACATCAAACCGTGCTTTCCAATGTAGAACTTGCATTGACCATTTCAGGGGCATCTCGAAAAGAAAGAAAAGAAAGAGCAATAAAAGCTTTAAAAGATGTTGGACTAGGAGAACAAATCCATAAAAAACCAAATCAATTATCAGGAGGGCAAATGCAAAGAGTTGCCATTGCAAGAGCTCTCGTAAATGATCCTGACATTATATTAGCAGATGAACCAACAGGTGCACTAGACACCAAAACAAGTGTGCAAATTATGGATATTTTAAAGAAAATTTCGAAAGATAAATTAATTATTATGGTAACACATAATCCAGAGCTTGCAGAAAAATATTCAAGTAGAGTTGTAAAGATATTAGATGGTGTCATTACAGACGACTCAAATCCATATAATTCAAAAGAAGATAAACAGGAAAAGGCAAAAACTGGAAGAACTTCTATGAAGTTTTTTACGGCTTTAAGATTAAGTTTAAATAATTTAATGACGAAAAAAGGAAGAACACTTTTAACTTCTTTTGCAGGAAGTATAGGCATCATTGGAATTGCATTGATACTTGCTATTTCAACAGGTGTAAATAACTACATTCAAAAAGTGGAAGAAGATACGCTTTCTTCTTATCCAATTACAATTGAACAATCAACGATTGATATGTCAAGCATGATGGAATCTATGATGGGAGAATATGAAACAGATACTTCTAATTATGAAGAAGGAAAAATTTATTCAGCAGATATCATGAATGACATGATAGAGACACTCTCAAATAAGAAGGAAAATAACAATCTAACAGCGTTAAAAGAATACTTGGAGCAAGGAAATAATGATATAACCAATCAGAGTAATGCGATTGAATATAATTATGATTTATCTTTAAATTTATATAAAGAAGATACAAGTAAAGGAATTGTTAGGGTAAACCCAAGTACAGTTATGAATGCTATGGGAATGGGAGATATGATAGAAGCAAGAGATAATTCATCCATTGCATCCATGATGGGAAGTAGCTCCATGATGATGTCAAATACAGATGTATGGACAGAATTGTTAGATAATGAAGAATTATTGCATTCACAGTATGATGTAGTAGCTGGTTCTTGGCCAAAAGCTTATAATGAAGTGGTTTTAATTGTAAATGAAAATAATGAATTGATGGACTACACATTATATTCTTTAGGGTTAAAAGATCAAAAGGAATTAAAAGAAAAGTGGGATGCGATTGAAAAAGGAGAAACGGTAGAAAGATCAGAGCAAACTTCTTATACTTATGAGGATATATTAAATTTATCTTTTAAACTACTTTTAAATTCTGACTATTATCAAAAAGAAAATGGACTATGGCTTGATAAAAGTGATGATGAAAGTTATATGAAAGAAAAGATAAAGAATGCAGAAAACATAAAAATAGTGGGGATTGTAAAACAAAATGACCAAACCGTAGCAACCAATACACAAGATATGATAGGGTATACAAAGGAATTAAAAGAATATGTGATCAATCAATCAAATGAATCAGAAATTGTAAAAGAGCAAAAAGAAAATAAAGAAACCAATGTATTTTCAGGATTAAAATTTCCAACAGAAGAAGAATCAGGAACATTTGACTATCAAACATTGTCAAATGAACAAAAAATGGCAATGAGTAGCTTAAGCAGTGAGAAAATTGCAGAGATGATGGAGGCATATACAGCTAATAAAGATGCAAGCTATGAAAAGAACTTGAAAAAGTTAGGTGCTATAAACTTAGATGAACCATCTTCTATAGCAATTTATCCAAAAGATTTTGATTCAAAAGATGCTATTACAAAAGCAATTGAAGAATACAACCAAAAACAAAGAGACGAAGGAAAAGAGGAAAATGTAATTACCTATACGGATATGGTAGGAATTATGATGAAATCAGTTAGCCAGATTATTAATACAATTAGTTATGTATTAATCGCATTTGTGGCAATTTCTCTAATTGTATCTTCTATTATGATAGGAATCATTACTTACATTTCTGTACTAGAAAGAATAAAAGAAATTGGAATTTTAAGAGCAATAGGAGCGTCTAAAAAAGATATTTCAAGAGTATTTAATGCTGAAACATTTATTGTCGGATTTATTTCTGGAATATTAGGAATTGGAATTACAGTATTACTTACGATACCAATTAACAGTGCTATTTATGCTGTAACAGGAGTTTTAGTCCATGCTATGGTTCCACCAGTTGCAGGAATAGTTTTAGTCTTGATAAGTATGATATTGACTATGATTGCAGGGCTAATTCCAGCTAAAATGGCAAGTAAAAAAGATCCAGTAGAAGCATTAAGAACGGAATAGAAAAATAAAAAATAAAAGGAATAAAACGATGGGACAAAAGATTAAAAAGATAGGTGATTTTACAGTAAAAAATTTTAAATGGATTTTATTATTTTTATGTATTATCATATTTTTGGAATTGGCAGAAGATGTATTTGAAAAAGAGATTATGAAACTTGATATCATTAGTTATCAGTTGATATCAACATACCTTATTTCAGATTTTGTGACACCAATTGCTAAATTTGTTACGAATTTAGGAGGAGCTATTACTTTATTATCCATCACAATTATTTTGCTGTTAGGGTTAAAAAATAAAAAAATAGGATTGGCTATTATATTAAATTTGATTATTAGTACAGGACTAAATTTATTACTAAAAAGCATTGTGCAAAGGCCAAGGCCAGATGAATTTAGATTAATTGATGAAACAGGATATAGCTTTCCTTCTGGGCATTCTATGGTAAGTATGGCATTTTATGGTTTTTTCATTTATTTAATTTACAAATTAGTAAAAAACCAAAAAATGAAATGGACTTTCATCATCTTTTTATCTATCATAATTTGCAGTATTGGAATTAGTAGGATCTATTTAGGAGTACATTACACAAGTGATGTATTAGCTGGATTTACAATATCCATTTCTTACTTGGTAATTTATACAAGTATGATAAAAAAATTTATAAGGGAAAGTAAAAAAGAGGAAAAAAATGAAAAAGATAAAGAATAGTTTTAAATATGCTATACAAGGAATTTTTACATCTTTTCAGACAGAAAAAAATATGAAGATACATGTAATAATTGCGATATTAGTTACAATAGCGGGTATTATTTTCCAAATTAGTAAAGCAGAATGGATGGTTTGCATTTTACTATTTTCTATGGTAATAGCAGGAGAATTATTTAATACATCCATTGAAACAGTAGTAGATATGATTATGCCGGAAAAAAACGAAAAAGCAAAAGTAGCAAAAGATGTAGCAGCAGGAGCGGTTTTCATTCTTGCTATGGGAGCTGCTATCATTGGATTAATGATATTTATTCCAAAGGTATTGCCAATGTGACAATTTCTAAGAGAATAGGAACTAAGTAGTTAATTACTAATTACTTGGATAATAGTAAGCCTAAGCAGTATAAACTACTGTTTAGACTTATTTTTATATTAGAAATGAAGTTAATATAATAAAATCTGAAAAATTTAATCCAGACTATTGACTTGGAGTTAACTTTAAGTGATATATAATAAAAAGTAAGGTGGTGAAGTATATGACAATAGCAGAAGTTAGTAAAAAATATGATTTAAGCTGTGATACGATTAGATATTATGAAAGAATTGGATTATTGCCAGAAATTCCAAGAACCAAAAGTGGAATTAGAAATTTTGATGAAGAATCTTGTAGATGGATTGAATTTATAAAATGTATGAGAAGTGCAGGAATGGAAATAGAAGCACTATTGGAATATGTAACTTTATTTAAGAAAGGAACAGAGACAGTAAAGGCGAGAAGAGAGTTACTAATTGAGCAGAGAGAAAAATTAGTAAAAAAGGAAGAGGATATTCATAAAACAGTGGAAAGATTAGATTATAAAATTGAATTATATAATGAAATCATGGCTGGAAAAAGAAAAGATTTTATGAAGAAACCTTAAAGAAAAGAAAAAATACTAGGAAAGGAAGAGTGATTGATATGAAAAAACAAACTGCTGGAAGAGATGCTTTAGGAGAATTTGCTCCTGAATTTGCAAAGTTAAATGATGATGTACTATTTGGAGAAGTATGGGCAAGAGAAGATAAATTATCATTAAGAGACAGATCACTTATTACAATCTGTATATTTATGGGAAAAGGAATGATTGACGATTCATTAAAATATCATTTAAAAACAGCAAAAAATAATGGGATTACGAAAGAAGAAATGGCAGAGATTATCACACATGCAGCGTTTTATGCAGGATGGCCTAATGCTTGGGCAGTATTTAACATAGCAAAAGAAATATATGTAGATGATGATGTAAAAGAAGAACATGGAGGATTTTTCGGAATAGGGGAACCTAACACAGAATTTGCAAAGTATTTTGTTGGAAATTCTTATTTGAAACCATTGACAAATCCACAAAAAACCAATGTATTTATTGCAAATGTTACTTTTGAGCCAGGTTGTAGAAACAATTGGCATATTCATAAAGCAACTAAAGGCGGGGGACAGATTCTAATTTGTATAGATGGAGAAGGATGGTATCAAGAAGAAGGAAAAGAAGCACAAAGTTTGAAACCAGGAGACGTAGTCACTATTCCAGCAAATATAAAACATTGGCATGGTGCAAAAAAAGATTCTTGGTTTAGTCATTTAGCAGTAGAAGTACCGGGAGAAAATACAAATAATGAGTGGTGTAAGCCAGTAAGTGATGAAGAGTATGATAATTTATAAGAAAGAGAATAATGAACATAATGACACCAAAGTAATAAGCAATTTTAAAGAGAGATAAAAGAAAGGAAGGATGAAAAATGGGAAAAGCAAAGGTTTATTTTACAAAAGAGATTTCAAAAGAAAATCTTGTTAAGATTTATGAAGCATTAGGTGTAAAATTACCAGGAAAGGTTGCTGTAAAAGTACATTCTGGAGAAGAAGGAAATCAGAATTATTTAAAACCAGAATTTATGACCGATATAGTAAAACATGTAAATGGTACGATAGTAGAATGTAATACAGCTTATGAGGGAGAAAGAAATACTACAGAAAAACATAAAAAATTAATGAAAAGTCATGGGTGGACAGAAGTGTTCGACGTAGATATTATGGATGAAGAAAAAGAAATAGAATTACCCATACCAGAAGGAAAAGTAATTAAAGTAAATTATGTGGGAGAACACTTAAAAAATTATGATTCCATGCTTGTTATCTCCCATTTTAAAGGGCATCCAATGGGAGGATATGGTGGAGCTCTAAAAAATATATCAATAGGTGTTGCTTCTTCTCATGGAAAAGCCTATATTCATGGTGCAGGAAATCCAGATGAGATTTGGACAGCAGATCATAATAAATTTTTAGAATCTATGGCAGATGCAGATAAATCTATTGTAGATTATTTTAAGGAAAAGATAGTTTTTATTAATGTTATGTGCAATATGTCAGTTGATTGTGATTGTTGTGCTGTTGCAGAAGATCCATGTATAAAAGATATAGGGATATTAGCATCGAAAGATCCAGTAGCACTAGATCAAGCTTGTATTGATTTAGTTTATAGCTCAGAAGATTTAGGAAAAGAACATTTTATAGAAAGAGTAGAGTCGAGAAATGGAATCCACACAATTGAAGCGGCAAGTGAGATTGGTGTTGGAAATAGAGATTATGAATTAATTAATATAAATAATTAGGAGGAATGTTGTTATGATGGAAAAAGTAAAAACAATGGAGAAAACAAATCGTCTACAAGAAATTTTGTCAAATAAAAAAGTAAAATATGTATTAGGAACGATTCTTTTAAGTGGAATAGGAATTGTACTTCCTAGAATATTTCATGTTTTAGCAGGAAGTACAGCAGGTACTACCTTTTTACCAATGCATATAGCGGTTTTAATAGCTGCTTTAACATTTGGAATAACCAGTGGAAGTATGGTAGCTGGAATATCTATTATAGGTAGTTATTTGTTAACAGGTATGCCAAGCTTGGCAAGACTTCCATATATGTTAATTGAGCTTGTTATTTATGCTATATTATTAGGTGTTTTTCATAAAAAGTTTAATGCATATATTTCTTTAGTAGCAACTATAATTTTAGGAAGAGTTTTTTATGCAGGTGTGCTATTTATAGCAATAAATGGTTTAGAGTTACCAACATATGGAATATCTGTAATGCAGAGTATACAAGCTGGATTGCCAGGAATTGCCATTCAATTAATATGTGTACCATTTATTGCAAAAGCGATTAAGAAAGGAATTAAACTAGATGACTAGATTAGAAGAGGTAAAAAATATTCTTTACCAAAAGGATGCTTCTTTAGTTGTTTGTTATCCTAACGCTGTCTCTTATACACATCTCCGAGCCCACGAGACG
>USQP01000021.1 GCA_900556945.1 uncultured Clostridium sp. | reverse complement strand
GAGATTACTACGCGTCTCGTGGGCTCGGAGATGTGTATAAGAGACAGATTTATAGGATGTACCCATATAAAAGAAGAGAACTGTGGAATAAAAAAGGCTATAAAAGAAGGCAAAATAACCAAAGAAAGATATGATAGATTTTGTAAGATTTATCAAGAATTAAAACAAAAGGAGGAAAGAAAGAAATGGTAGAAATAGCAACATCAATTCTTTCAGTAAAAGAGGGAGAAGAATCCGAAACATTTTTTGAGCTAGAGAGAGCTAAAACAGATTATTTTCATATTGATGTTATGGACGGGGAATTTGTAGAAAAAGATACCTATCGCAAAATGTTAGCATATGCATCTTATATTAGAAGAATTTCAAATTTACCATTAGATGTACATTTAATGGTAAAAGATGTAAAATCTGCAATTGATGATTTTTTATCAGTAGAACCGAATATTATTACTTTTCATTTAGAGGCTTGTAAAAGTAAAGAAGAAGTTTATGAGATGATAAATTACATCAAAGAAAATCATTGTAAAGTAGGAATTTCCATAAAACCAAATACGAAAATAGAAGAAATATATGAATTTTTGCCTTATATTCATATGTGTCTAATTATGACAGTGGAACCAGGTAAAGGCGGACAAACATTATTAAAAGATATGGTAGATAAAATAGCTACTTTAAAGAAATATATAGAGAAAAATAAAATAGAAATCGATCTAGAAGCGGATGGCGGTATCAATTTAGCAACAGCTTCAGAAGTAAAAAAAGCAGGGGCTAATATATTAGTAGCAGGAACAGCTATATTAATGGCTAATAATTTTAAGACGATTATAGATGAGTTAAAAAAATAGATTCAGAAGATAAGAAATAATATTTTTTGAATATAAAAAACGAAATTGCACAGAATTTTTCTGTGCAATTTTTCCTATTAAACAATTATTATGATTCTTTTACTGTTTCCTTGTTTTTATTCTCTTTGATAGGAATAATACTCATAACAAGAATTCCTAAACCAATTATTGATGCAATTAAGGATATAATAGTTCCAACAAAAGGTATAAGTGTTAATAACCATAAGACAACGGATGAAACAATTAGCATACCGAAAAAACCAATGTTTTTTTCTATTTTTAGTTTATTACATATTAATTGATTCATTGTAATTACAAAAATAGAAGAGCTGATAGCAAGCAATAAAGATAATACGCCTAAACTTAATAATGCTATTTTAGAAGTAATACCTATAATAAGTAGAATAATAAAGGCAACCGTAATAACAATTGGAGTTAAAATGCCAAAGCCGAAAACTGGTAATAATTTTTTAGATGCTAATTTGTAAGTTGTATCTAAAAATTTAGGTGCAATCCATAAGCATACTAACCAAATAATGACAACAGTTGCAAGGAACTTTCCTAATAGCATAATATAATCTTGAATTGATTTAGAATTTGTTTCTACTTCCTTCGCTGCTGTGAAGTTTGAAGTACCACTAACAGAACCTTCTGGTATAGAAATTTCCTTTGATGAAGTATAATTAAAATCACCATTTATCATAGCTTTTGATGTAAGTGGTGCTTCAGGGTCAGAAGATTGAGCAAAGTTAATATTTTCTGCACCTACAAAAGCGTTCCTTCCAATTGTACCATTTATATTTAAAGTATTTGCTCCTACCCTAATATCTCTATAAATATAGCCATTAATTGTAACTTCTTCTGCAGCTGTATATAGGTCATATACGACACCTGAAACATTTACATTTTTGGCAAAAGCAAATAAGTTACTGAAAATATAACCTTGTTCTCCAACGTTAACAGTTCCAGCAAAGATAAAAGCGTCTCCGCCAATTTGTGAATGAATCGTAACACTATTAGCAAAAACGAAAAGATTTCCATCAACAATATAGTCGATTGTAACATCGTCACCAGTTAAGTAAACATCTCCTTTTTTTAAACTGTTATCATATAAAGTTTGTGAAGAAGATTCATCACGATTAGAAGTATCTTCACTTTCTTCTGTAGCTTCCATAACAGATTCAGATGGTGTTTCATTTTCTGCTCTTACGATAGGAATCATAAGAGAAAAAATAAGTATAGTTAATAAAGCAATTGTTTTTAATTTGTTTTTTAACATTCTAATCCCTCCTAAAAAAATTTTATAAAATATCTAATAAAAATATATCTCTTTATTAAAAATTTGTCAATTAGGAGAGTAGAAATATTTATTTGTCTATTTTATCTTCTTTCTTAATAAAATAAGCACACTCAGTACAAGAAATAGAAGATGGAATAACAGAAGAATAAGAACATTTTCCGTCTTTTTGATAAATACAATCTAAGGAACAATTAATATTCGTCAAAAAATCACCTCTTTAACTTTAATATGGACAAAAAAACATAGATTATTCATAGGTAGATTGATAATGCTTGCATAAATGCTTGATTGGACAAATATTACATTTTGGATTTCTTGCTACACAAGTATTTCTTCCATGCCATACAAATAAATGATTAATATCTTTTAAATATTCTTTTGGAAAAAATTTAATTAAATCTTGTTCTATTTTTTCAGGCTCTTTTTGTTTGGATAGACCAACTAAATTAGAAATCCTTTTAGCATGTGTATCAACAGCAATTCCTTCTGCTATACCAAAAACTTCTAATAAAATAACATTTGCACTTTTACGACCGACCCCAGCAAGTGAAGTCAATTCCTCCATAGTGTGAGGGACTTTACCATTAAAATTTTCTAAGACTTGTTTGGCACAGGATTTAATATTTTTAGCTTTATTTTTATAAAAACCACAAGGATGGATAATTTCTTCTAATTCTTTTATATCTATGTTGGCGTAGTCCTGAATGGAGATACATCTGGAAAACAAGGCAGGTGTTGTTCGATTGACTCTTTCATCTGTACATTGAGCGGAAAGCATAACGGCTACAACTAATTCAAAGGGAGTGGAAAAGTCTAAACTACAGGTAGCATCAGGATAAGCTTTTTTTAATTGTTCTACTAATTCTGTAGAATTTGATTTTTTCATTTTATTCACCTCTATTCATATTTTACAAGAAAAAAGGGGAGTAGTCAAATTATACATAAAAAGGAACAAATAAAGTAAAAAGTTAATATAATATACAAAAACCAAGGGAGGAAATAAAATTATGAAGCATTTGTTGAAAAAAACATTGGCTGTATGTTTAATAGGGTTAGGTTTAGGAATTTTACTTGTTTTATTGCTTCCCTTAACAGGCTGGTTATTTATTATTGGAGTTACAATTGTTTGCGTAGGATTTATGTGGCTTGCGTGTTAGGAAAAGGAGGGAGATACATATGACAGTAGTAGTAAAAAAAGTGCCTAAATTTTTAAGAGGATTTGTTAAATTAATATTTGGAATTAAAGATTAAGAGCAAATGGGTGGCTAAGGTGGCTAAATGGGGACGGGTACAGATTAACCATTTTCATAAATGGTTAATCTGTACCCGTCCCCATTTAGCCACCTTAGCCACCAACAAAAAAAGAGCTTTCTTAAGCTCTTTTTACTTTTCCATCTCTTAAACATTTAGCACATACATGAATTCTTTTTACTTCACCATCAATCTCAGCTTTAACACTTCTTAAATTTGGTTTCCAAGTACGTGGTGATCTTTTACTTATATGAGAACGAGTAATGCTAAGTTTATTTCCATGACTAGCTGTTTTTTCACAAATTGCACATTTTGCCATATCTAAATTGCACCTCCTAAATTTCTTAATAAACTGACTATTGATAAGTTTATCACAAAAAAAGAAAAAAAACAAGTATTTTTTGAAAAATATGAAAAATTCCTTGCAAAACAGGAAAAATGTGGTATAATAAATAAGCTATATGATAATAAGAAAGGATTGAAAAAAATGAATTGTAAAGTAGAAAAAACAAAAAATGTAAATGAAGTAAAACTAGAAATAACAGTTGAGGCTACAAAATTTGATGAAGCAATCAAGAAAGTATATTTTAAAAGTGCTAAATACTTTAATATACCAGGATTTAGAAAGGGCAAAGCTCCTATGCAAATTGTAGAAAAATATTATGGAAAAGAAATCTTCTATGAAGATGCTTTTAATGAAGTAGCACAAGATGCATTAGAAGAAGCAATAAAAGAAAATAAATTAGAAGTAGTAAGTAGACCAGATATAGAAGTTACACAAATCGAAAAAGGCAAAGATTTGATTTTTACAGCTATTATGCAAACAAAACCAGAAGCGGAACTTGGAAAATATAAAGGTATAGAAATTAAAAAAATTGAGTATAATGTATCGGATGAAGACATAGAACATGAATTAGGACATATGCAAGAACATAACTCAAGATTAATTTCCATTGAAGACAGACCAGTAGAAAGTGGAGATATTGCTACAATTGACTTTGAAGGATTTGTAGATGGAAAAGCTTTTGAGGGTGGAAAGGCAGAAAAGCATGACTTAGAAATAGGAAGTAATACATTTATACCAGGATTTGAAGATCAAGTAATTGGAATGAAAATTGATGAAGAAAAAGATATTAAAGTTAAATTTCCAGAAGAATATTTTTCAAAAGAATTAGCTGGAAAAGATGCAACATTTAAAGTAAAAGTTCATGAAATTAAGAAGAAAGAATTACCACAACTAGATGATGAATTCGCAAAAGATGTAAGTGAATTTGATACTTTAAAAGAATTAAAAGCAGATATCAAAGCAAAACAAGAAAAACAAAATGAAGAAAAAGCAAAATATGAAACACAAGATGCTGTTATGAAAGCTATTTGTGAAAATATGAAAGTAGAAATCCCATCTGGAATGGTTGAGATGGAAATAGACAATATGTTAAAAGACATCGAACAACGTTTATCTTACCAAGGATTAAAATTAGAACAATACCTTCAAATGATGGGTAAAACCATGGAAGATATGAGAAAAGAATATGAACCTCAAGCAATCGAAGCAATCAAATCAAGATTAGCAATAGAGGCAGTAGCGAAAGCAGAAAAAATAGAAGCAACAGATAAAGAAATAGATGAGAAACTAAAAGAAATGGCTAAGAATTATGGAAAAGAAAATGATGAAGAATTCTTAAAAAATGAAAATGTGAGAAATTATATAAAAGAAGGATTAGCATCAGAAAAAGCAATAGCGTTCTTAGTAGAAAATGCAAAAATAAAATAAAGCAGAAAATGAAAAAAGGTTGGGGGATAAAATTTCATTAGTAAAATTTTAGCTCCAGCTTTTTTGCAATTAAAATTATATTCGATATAATAGAGACATTCAAAAAGATGTGTCCAAAAGGAAACGTCCCCAATTGGACAAAAAGGAGGAAAAATTATGTTAGAAAAAAATAGTTTAGTACCATATGTTGTTGAACAAACAAGTAAAGGAGAAAGGTCTTATGATATTTTCTCGAGATTATTAAAAGATAGAATTATATTTTTAGGAGAAGATGTAAATCCAACAACTTCTAGTTTAGTAATAGCCCAATTATTATTCTTAGAATCAGAAGATCCAGATAAAGAGATTAGTTTATATATCAACTCACCAGGAGGATCTATTACAGATGGAATGGGAATTATTGATACGATGAATTATATTACATGTCCAGTTTCTACTATTTGTATAGGAATGGCGGCAAGTATGGGAGCAGCATTGCTTTCAGCAGGAGAAAAAGGAAAGAGATTTGCTACACCAAATGCTGAAATATTAATTCATCAACCATTAATTGGTGGTGGCGGAATTTCAGGTCAAGCAACAGAAGTAAAAATTCATGCAGATCACCTAGTAAAAACAAGAGAAAAATTAAATAAATTCTTAAGTGAAAGAACAGGTCAATCTATTGAAACCATCCAAAAAGATACAGAAAGAGATAACTATATGACAGCAGAAGAAGCATTAAAATATGGTTTAATTGATGGAATTATGGACAAAAGAAAATAAAGATGAGACACTGGGGACAGTTCTTAAATGTCTCATAAAAATGTAGAAAAATGTCGAAAACGACAAAAAAAGACAAAAAGATGAGACATTTAAGAACTGTCCCTGATGTCTCAAAAGGAGAGAAAAATTTATGGCTAAAAATGATACACCGAAAAGTATAAGATGTTCATTTTGTGGAAAAGCACAAGAAAATGTAAGAAAAATAGTAGCGGGACCAGGGGTATATATTTGCGACGAATGTGTTGAACTTTGCACAAGTATAATAGAAGCAGAGTTATATGAAGATGAAAAAGCAGGGTATACATTAAATGAGCTAAATAATATACCAAGTCCAAAAGAAATAAAAAAAGTATTAGATGATTATGTAATAGGGCAAGATGATGCTAAAAGGACATTATCAGTTGCAGTGTATAATCATTATAAAAGAATTGCACATGAGGAAAATGCAAAACAAGATGATGTAGAAATTCAAAAGAGTAATATTCTACTTTTAGGACCTACAGGCTGTGGAAAAACGCTTTTAGCAAGAACGTTAGCAAAAATCTTAAATGTACCATTTGCAATAGCTGATGCAACTACATTAACAGAAGCAGGATATGTAGGAGAAGATGTGGAAAATATTCTATTAAAATTAATTCAAGCAGCAGATGGTGATATACAAAAGGCAGAAAAAGGAATTATTTATATAGATGAAATTGATAAAATAACAAGAAAATCTGAAAATCCATCTATCACAAGAGACGTAAGCGGTGAAGGTGTACAACAAGCTTTATTAAAAATTATAGAAGGAACGGTGGCATCTGTACCACCGCAAGGAGGAAGAAAACATCCTAATCAAGAATTAATACAAATCAATACAGAGAATATTTTAATAATTTGTGGGGGAGCTTTTGAAGGATTAGAAAACATTATAAGAGATAGAACCGGTGAAAAGGCAATCGGATTTGGGAAACAAGTAAAAAGCCAAAAAGATGTGAATCAATATGAAATATTTAAGGAATTGTTACCACAAGATTTATTGAAATTTGGATTAATTCCAGAGTTTATTGGAAGACTTCCCATTATAGCAACTTTAAAAGATTTAGATAAACAAGCTTTAATTAAGATTTTAGTAGAACCTAAAAATTCATTAGTAAAACAATATCAAAAATTATTTGAAATAGATGACGTAGAATTGGTATTTGAACAAGAAGCATTAGAAGCAATTGTAGATAAAGCAATTGAAAGAAAAACTGGAGCAAGAGGACTTCGTTCTATTATCGAAGAAATTATGAGAGATATTATGTTTGAGATACCTTCTAATCCTAATATTGAAAAATGTATCATAACAAAAGATACTGTACAAAACAATGCAGGGCCGGAAACCGTTATTAATGAAAATAAAGAACAATTAAAGACGGTTATCAAGAAGAAAAAAAGGCAAATGCCTCAAAATAGTGAAAAGGAAACAGCCTAAAAATTAAATTTCAATAAAAAATAAAGTCAGATTGAATAGTCTGGCTTTATTATGTGATAGGAAATTTCTTTAAAAATTTAAAATATTTAATCATGGTACTTTTGTTCTTCTATAAAATATGATAATATAAATAAGAGAAGAAACGGTAAAAGAGCAAGAAGAGGAGTCTGAAAAAGGAGCGTGAAATTATGGCAAATATATTTGACTACATTGAGTGGAGAGGAGATTTAACTTTAGCCAAAGATGAATTTAATGAAATAGATAATTTGATTTTATCAAGATTTTCCTATTTTCCATTTGACGAAATAATAAAAGAGAATGAGGTTGTGACAATTAGAGAAATAAGTGAAAGATTTCAAGAAAAAGATATAAGCAAGATGCCAATACTATGGGAAGATGATATCAACTTGTTTCCAGCAATGGGTAAATCAAAAAGATTTGGAGAAATGAAAGTAACGAAATATGTAAATAAAATTAATATAGAAGAAGAAAAGCAATTTTCAGCGATAACAATAATCATGCCAGATGACACGATATATGTATCATATAGAGGAACAGATAATACAGTAATAGGGTGGAAAGAAGATTTAAATATGACATTTAAAAGTCATATACCATCTCAAATAGATGCGGTAACCTATTTAGAAGAAATAGCTGAAGAATATTCCAATCAGTTGAGAATAGGAGGACATTCAAAAGGGGGAAATCTTGCAGTTTATGCAGCAGTATTCTCAAAGCGAGCTATAAAAAACAGAATCATAAATATTTATAATAATGATGGGCCAGGTTTTAATGATGAAATAATTGAAACCAAAGAATATAAAGAGATGATAGAAAAAGTAAATACATATATACCACAAGATTCTATATTTGGTAGATTATTAAATCACGAAGAGAAATATACAGTTGTTAAGAGTGCACAAAGAGGAGTTATGCAACATGATTTATATAGTTGGCAACTCTTAGGAAATGAGTTTATATGTTTAAAAGAAGTTACCAATGGAAGTAAATTTATAGATAAATCAATTAAGGATTGGCTTGAACAAATAGAAATAGATAAGAGAGAACAAGTAATAGATATTATTTTCCAAATTATAAACACAACAAATGCAGAAACTCTTTCAGAAATAAAAAGTCATTGGTTTTCAAATGCGAAAATATTATTAAGCTCTTATAAAATGGTAGAACCAGAAAACAAAAAAATGATTTTAGAGACTTTATCAGCTTTATTTAAAATTGCAAAAGATAATTTTTTGGAAGAGCATTCAAGACCAAGGATAAGAGAGAAAGATTTAACATTAAAATAAAAGTACATTATGAACCAACAATCCCAAAATTCAAAAGTAATTAAGGAGGACTACTAAAATGGAAAAGAAAAATGTAGAAATGAAAAGGTGGTTAATATTAATAATCGTTATATTAATTGGCTATTGGATTGCTAATAACTTAAGTGTATTAGGAGATTTTTTTAAACTTATAGGAAATATTTTATCTCCCTTTATCTTAGGTGGTTGTCTAGCATTTATATTAAATATTCCCATGTCCTTTTTTGAAAAAAAATTATCAAAAATTAAGACGAGAAAGGGGAAGAAAATAAAAAATAGAAAAGTACTAAGAATAATGTCAATTCTATTTGCCATACTCTGTCTCTTATACACATCTGACGCTGCCGACGAAGCTAGAAGTGTAGA
>USQP01000020.1 GCA_900556945.1 uncultured Clostridium sp. | reverse complement strand
CACTTCTAGCTTCGTCGGCAGCGTCAGATGTGTATAAGAGACAGTTTAGATACATTAAGTTTAGCAAAAGACTTATTTCCAGATTATAAAAAATATAAGTTAGGGAAAATTGCAGAGAATTTAGGAATAAAAGTAGAAGTAGCACATAGAGCATTAGACGATGTTGATACAACAGTAAAAGTATTTAAAGTAATGCTAGATATGTTAAAAAAGCGTGGAGCCCAAAAAGTAGAAGATATTGATAAAGTAAGTAGAACAGAAGAAGCAAAAAAAGAGGAATATAAAAAATTAAAAACTTACCATGCAATAATTTTAGCAAAAGATTATGTGGGATTACGTAATTTATATAAATTAGTATCCTTATCTCATATTAAATATTTTTATCGTAAACCACGAATTTTAAAAAGTTTATTAGAAAAGTATAGAGAAGGATTAATTATACGGAAGCGCTTGCGAAGCAGGAGAACTATATCAAGCAATTGAGCTTCGGAAAAACAGATGAAGAAATCGAAGAAATAGCAAACTTTTATGACTATCTAGAAATACAACCAATTGGAAACAATCAATTTCTAATTCGAAATGAAGTGGTTAAAGATGAGGAAGCTTTAAAAGATATTAATCGAAAGATTGTAGAATTAGGTGAGAAATTAAATAAGCCAGTTGTAGCAACTTGTGATGTTCATTTTATGGATCCACAAGATGAGGTGTACAGACGAATCCTAGAAGCGGGACAAGGCTATGCTGATGCAGATAATCAAGCACCGTTATATTTAAGAACAACAGAAGAGATGCTAGAAGAATTTAAATACTTAGGAGAAGAAAAAGCGTATGAAGTAGTAGTAACGAATACAAATAAGATATCAGATATGTGTAACCGAATTAGCCCTATTTCACCAGAAAAATGTCCTCCTCATATACCAGGATGTGAGCAAACAATTAAAGACATTGCATATTCGAAAGCACATGAATTATATGGTGAACAATTACCAGAAATAGTACAAACTAGATTGGACAAAGAATTAGACTCTATTATAAAAAATGGTTTCTCTGTTATGTATATTATTGCACAGAAATTAGTATGGAAATCCAATGAGGATGGATATATCGTAGGTTCAAGAGGATCAGTAGGTTCCTCTTTTGTAGCAAACATGACAGGAATTACAGAGGTAAATTCTTTGCCACCACATTATCGATGTCCTAATTGTAAGTACTCTGATTTTACAGATTATGGATATAAAAATGGATTTGACTTGCCAGATAAAGAATGCCCTAAATGTGGACATCAATTAGATAAAGATGGAATGGATATTCCATTTGAAACCTTTTTAGGATTTAATGGAGATAAAGAACCAGATATTGACCTGAATTTCTCAGGAGAATATCAAGCTAAAGCCCATAAATATACAGAAGTAATATTTGGAAAAGGAACGACCTTTAAAGCAGGAACAATTGGTACGATTGCTGATAAAACAGCATATGGCTATGTTAAAAAATATTTTGAAGAAAGGAATATACCGATTAATCGAGCAGAAACACAAAGATTAGCGACCCGGATGTACAGGAATAAAAAGGACAACAGGGCAACATCCAGGAGGAATTATTGTTGTGCCAAAAGGAAGAGAAATTTACGAATTTTGTCCCGTACAGCATCCGGCAGATGATCCAAATTCAGATATTATTACGACTCATTTTGATTATCACTCAATTGATCAAAATTTATTAAAATTAGATATTCTAGGTCATGATGATCCTACTGTAATTAGAATGCTACAAGATATTACAGGAATAGATCCGACCAAAGTACCACTAGATGATAAAGAAACAATGTCAATTTTTAGTTCAACTGATGCACTTCGGAGTAACCCCTGAACAAATACATTCACAAGTTGGAAGTTTTGGTATACCAGAATTTGGAACTAAATTTGTAAGACGGAATGCTAGTGGATACAAAACCAACAACATTTGATGAATTGATTAGGATATCACGGATTATCACATGGTACGGATGTGTGGTTGGGAAATGCACAAAGTTTAATTGAAGCAGGAACTGTAACTTTGCAGGATGCTATCTGTTGTCGTGACGATATTATGATTTATTTAATCAAACAAGGATTGCCACCAAATCCATCATTTAAAATCATGGAAACAGTGCGTAAAGGAAAAGCGTTAAAAGATCCAGCTAAATGGGAAGAATACAAAGCTCTTATGAAAGAACATAATGTACCAGATTGGTATATTAAGTCATGTGAAAAAATAAAATACATGTTTCCCAAAGCTCATGCAGCAGCCTATGTAACAAATGCTTTTCGAATTGCATGGTTTAAAGTTCATGAACCATTAGCGTACTATGCAGCTTATTTTTCCATTCGAGCAGATGAATTTGACAGCGACTGTATGATATTTGGAAAAGAGAAAGTGAAGAACAAAATGAAAGAAATAGACTTACAAGGAAACAATGCAACAGCAAAAGATAAGAATATGTATTCTATTTTAGAATTAGTTTTAGAAATGTATGAAAGAGGCTATCAATTTTTGCCAATGGATTTATATCAATCACATGCAACTAAGTTTTTAGTAGAGGATGGAAAAATCAGACCACCATTAAACAGTATACCTGGTCTTGGAACAGTAGCAGCAGAAGGAATTGCAAAAGCAAGAAAGGAAGGAAAGTTCATGTCAATTGATGATTTAAAAATACGTTCTAAAGTTGGAAATTCCGTAACAGACTTGCTAAAAAAATATGGATGCTTAGATGGGATGAGCCAAAGCAATCAAATGAGCTTATTTGCTTAATGTCCAATTGGGGACGTTTCCTTTTGGACATTTTTAAGTTAGCTGTTAGAGCTATGCTCGTTACAGATAACTTATGCAACTGACCGATAGGAAGTTGCATACATCTAAATAGCTGTTAGATCTCCGCTTGCTACAGATAACTTATGCAATAGTTGTCCTTTTGGGACACATCTCTTTATGCTACTAAACCATTTTTAAAATCTCTTGTTTTAACACTTCCACAATTTCTTCTTGTTTTACCTTTTTTACAATTTTCCCTTTTTTAAATAAAAGTCCTTCTTTTATTCCTCCTGCTATTCCTATATCTGCTTCTCTTGCTTCTCCAGGCCCGGTTTACTGCACATCCCATTACTGCTACGGTAATATCTGATTCGATTGTTTGTAAAAATTCTTCTACTTCTTTCGCAATTGGTATTAAATCAATTTGTGTTCTTCCACAAGTTGGGCATGCTATTAAAGTTGGAGATTTTGAATATAAGTTACAATCTTTTAAGATCTCTTTGGCAACTTTTATTTCTTTAATTGGATCATCCGATAAAGACACTCTTATGGTATCTCCTATCCCCTGCCTTAACATATATCCTAATCCTATACTAGATTTTATCGTTCCGCTAAATTCCGTTCCGCTTTCTGTTATTCCTAAATGAAGTGGACAAATAAATTCTTTTGCAGCTTCTTCATAGGCTTCTATACATAAATCTAAGTTAGACGCTTTTAATGATAAAGCATAATCATAAAAATTTAGTCGCTCTAAAATATCAATATGCCTTTTTGCACTTTCTACCATAGCCTTTGCTGTTGGTTTTCCATATTTCTCTAATAAATCCTTTTCCAAAGATCCTGCATTTACGCCTATTCGAATTGGTATTTTCTTTTCTTTACACCTATCTACAACTACTTTTATTCTATCTTCAGAGCCAATATTTCCAGGGTTAATTCTTACTTTATCCACTCCTGACTCGATTGCTTCTAAAGCGATTCTATAATCAAAATGTATGTCTGCTACAATTGGGATATGTATTTTTTCTTTTATTTTTTTAATTGCTTTTGCATCTTCTATATCTAAACAAGCTACTCTAATAATTTCGCATCCAGCCTTCTCTAATTCTATGATTTGATTCACGGTAGCCTCTATTTCTTTGGTTTTGGTATTACACATAGATTGTATGACTACTTTATTTTGTCCTCCTATTGGCACATTTCCTACCATTATTTTTCTTGTATTATTTCTATTCATATTTCATTTTCCTTCCAGGCAAATCTTTATTATTATTTAAACACATTTTTCTACATTTTTCAACACAAAAGAAAAACAATAACAATAAAACTTATTATGACTAACTCGTACATAATAAGTTTTTTATTATTTATTTTTATTATTTTGATGCTATATAATAGCCTACTCCCCTTTTTGTAATTAATATTTTAGGAGCTGATGTGTCTTTTTCAATTTTTTCTCTAATTCTTCTTACTGTAACGTCAACTGTTCTAATATCCCCATAATATTCATAACCCCATACTTTTTCTAGTAACGTTTCTCTTGTTACAACTTGTTCTGGTTGAGAAGCTAAGAATTTTAGAACCTCAAATTCTCTTAATGTTAAATCTATAATTTCTCCTCTTACTTTTACCTCAAATTTGTCTAAATCTAATTCTAAATCGCCCACTGCTATTTTACTTTCTTTTTTCTTGTCATCTTTTTGTGGCTCTATTGCTTTACTATTAGAAACTGCTTCTACTTTTCTAAGATTGGCTTTTACTCTTGCTACTAATTCTCTAACACTAAATGGTTTGGTTATATAATCATCTGCTCCTAATTCTAGTCCTAATATCTTATCAATCTCTCCATCTTTTGCCGTTAACATAAGAATTGGAACATTTAAAGAATTCTTAATTCTCTTACATACAGATAATCCATCCATTTTTGGAAGCATAATATCTAACAAAATTAAGTCAGGTTTTTGTTCTAAAGCCATATCTACTGCCGTAATCCCATCACTTGCTTCGATTGTATTATACCCTTCTTTTCTTAAATTATATACCAATATATCTACAATTGGTTGTTCATCATCAACAATTAATATTGTCTTTGCATCTTTTTCAATTTCTTCTTCCACAAAAATTCCGCCTTTCTGAATTTTGCTTTATTTTTATAGTATATTTATATCATAATTAAAAATTTAATACAAGGTTTTTTTGTATTTTTTTGCTTCTTCTAAAGCAATTGCTAATTGATCCGGGCAAGAAGTTCCTCTCATCCCACATGGAATCCCTTTTAATCTTTTAATTGCTTCATCAATTTTCATACCTATTACTAAATTGGATATTCCTACTGTATTTCCTGCACAACCCCCGACTATTGTAACCTTTTTTATGATATCACGATCTAATTCTATAATCATCTCTTGTGAACATACTCTGTCACTTGGTTTATATCTATACTCCATCCTTTTCTCCCTTCCACAAATTTTGAGACATTGGGGACAGGTCTTAAATGTCCCAAAATTTTTGTCGTTTTTTGTTTATTCTTTTTTTCGACATTATTCTACTTAAGTCATGAGACATTTAAGACCTGTCCCCAATGTCTCACTTGCTTAATTTAATATGCACATCTTTTAATTGCTGTTCTGATACAACAGATGGCGCCCTCATAAGTAAGTCTTTTGCTTTTTTATTCTTCGGAAAGGCTATAATTTCTCTAATATTTTGAGAGTCAGCAATTAACATTACCATTCTATCAACTCCTGGTGCAGCTCCTGCATGTGGTGGCGTTCCATATTGAAAAGCATTATATAATGCTCCAAATCTATTTTTCACATCATCTTCTGTATATCCTGCAATTTCAAATGCCTTTATCATAATTTCTGGATTGTGATTTCTTACTGCCCCTGATGCCATTTCATATCCGTTACATACTAAATCATATTGATATGCTAAAATGTCTAATGGATCTTTTTCTTCTAAAGCTTTTAATCCTCCCTGTGGCATTGAGAATGGGTTATGACTAAAGTCTATTGTTCCTTCATCTGATAATTCATACATTGGAAAATCTACAATAAAACAGAATTTATATACATTTTTTTCTATTAATTCTAGTCTCTTTCCCAATTCAATTCTAACTAGTCCAGCAACCTTTTGAGCCTTTTCGAATTCATCTGCTATAAAGAAGATGGCTGAGTTTTCTTTTACACCATATTCATTTTTTAATTTTTCTTTGATATCTTCTGTAATAAATTTAGCAATTCCACCAGTTATCTTTCCATCTTGTTCAAATTTTGTCCAAGCTAGTCCTTTTGCTCCCACTTCATCCGTTATTGCAAATTCTACCATTTTATCAAAGAATTTTCTTCCTTGTTCTGCCCCTTCTGGAACCACAATTGCTTTGATTGTTTTGTTTTGAAAGGCATTAAAATTTGATTTTTCAAATACTCTTGTTACATCTTGTATCATCAATGGATTTCTTAAGTCTGGTTTGTCAATTCCGTATTTTTCCATTGCTTCTTTATATGGTATACGAATAAATGGCCCCTCATCAACTTTCCAATTAGTAAATTTTTTAAATGTATCGGGTACGACTTCTTCTATTACTTTAAATACATCTTCTTGTGTCGCAAAACTCATTTCAAAATCTAATTGATAAAATTCTCCTGGTGCTCTATCTGCCCTTGGATCCTCATCTCTAAAACATGGTGCAATTTGATAATATTTATTAAAACCTGCTACCATTAATAACTGTTTAAATTGCTGTGGTGCTTGAGGAAGTGCATAGAATTCCCCTGGATTTAATCGGCTTGGTACCAAATAATCTCTTGCGCCTTCTGGTGATGAATTTGCTAAGATTGGCGTCTGAATTTCCGTAAAATCTAATTCATCCATTTTATCTCGTAACGTTTTTAAAATTTTAGAACGAAGTAAAATATTATTATGTAATTTTTCATTTCTTAAATCTAAAAAACGATATTCTAATCTTAGATCTTCTCTTACTTCTTGATCTGTATTAATTTCAAAAGGAAGTATATTTTTACATTTTCCCAATAATTCTATTTCGGTCACTACTACTTCAATTTCTCCAGTAGTAATTTTATTGTTTTTATTACTTCTTTCTACAACTTTTCCAATTATGTGGATACAGCTTTCTGCATTCAGCTCTTTTGCTTGTTCTTGCATTTTTTCATCATTAACTATAATTTGCGTAATTCCAAATTCATCTCTTAAATCTATAAATATCATTCCACCTAAATTTCTTATCTTTTGAATCCACCCACTAAGCTCGACTTCTTCTCCCACATTATGAATATTTAATTCTCCACATGTTTTTGTTCGATACATATATGTTATTTCCTCCATTCCTTTTTTGCTTCATTTATATTACCATAAATTATGCTATTTTTCAATGATTTTATTGAAATAAAAAACGAATTCAAGAATTCCACTTGAAACATGATGTAGAATTAAAACCCAATTCTGAAAAAGAGTTCTTAACCCCTACTGAAGTTGCCGCATTTTTAGGTGTAGGCCGTACCTCAATTTATCGGTATATCAAAAACGCGAAAATCAAAGCGGTCAGATTTGATGGGAAAACTCTTGTACGGCGTTCGGATATTGATAAGATGTTCGACTACATTATTGCTTCCAATAATGAGAATAAGCCCAAAGAGAAAACTCCAATATCAGATTTCTACACCACAGCTGAAGTCAAAGAAAAGTATGGCATAAAGGATTCCTGGATATTTCACATCGCTAAGGAACATAATATTCCACGAACCTTTCACCGTGGAAAAACCTATTGGAGCAAAAAGCATATTGATGACTACTTTGCAAAGAAAACTCCCGATCCTGAGATCAAGGAATGGTACAGCACGCAAGACATGCAGGAGAAGTTCGGCATGACACTAACGGCCATCTATTCTTTCGTATCAAAGAATGCCATTCCCAAAAAGAAAGTCGGAATCATGGTGTACTACTCCAAGAAGCATGTGGACATTGCCAAAGGTCTCATAGCTCCAGAAGAGCCCAAATACTACACCATTGCCGAAGCGATGGAGCGATTCAATCTGACACGGGACCAACTCTACCATTATGTGAAATACCATAATATTCCCCGCATCAAGGTCGGTAAATATACCAAGATCCTGCGGGCAGAGCTGGACAAGTTCTTTGAGCCTCCAAAGATAGAATGAGGCAAAAGTTATTTTCCGGTGATAAATACCACCATCATAACACCTTTTTAATTTGCAACAAAAACAAGTATTAATCAAAAAACAATATAGCTATGACACTTACATGCACCAACGTAACACTGAGACAAAAACCATTGCGTAACGACCGCATATCTCTTTATCTGGATTATTATCCGGCCATCCGCAATCCTTACACGATGAAGATGAGCCGCCGGGAATTCCTCGGCATCTACATCTATGCCAAGCCCAAGAACGAGCAGCAAAGAATGTTCAATCAGGATATGCTGAACAAGGCAGAGGCAATCCGCTGTATCCGTGTCCAGTCGCTTATCAATGAAGAATTCGGGTTCCTGGATAAGAACAAACAAAAGGTAGATTTTCTCGCCTATTTCCGGACTAAAGCACGAGAAAAGTACGAGAAATGGGATTGCGTTTACAACCACTTCGAGAAATTTGTCGGTGGCAAATGCACCTTTGGTGATGTCACCGTGGAACTGTGTGAGAAGTTCAGGGATTACCTGCTCAAATGCAAACAGATCAATCATCCCAATGCTTACATCTCACGAAATTCGGCAGCCGGCTATTATTCAACTTTCCGAGCCTTGTTGAAGATTGCCTACAAAGAGAAGATGCTGCGTGAGAACTTGAACGACTTTCTGGAAAAGATTGAATGGAAAGAGGTCAAGAAAGAGTATCTGACACTTGATGAAGTCAAGAAACTGGCCGCTACACCCTGCAAGATTCCAGTCTTGAAACAAGCCTCCCTATTCGCTTGCATGACCGGCCTCCGTATCAGTGATATTCTGAAGCTGGATTGGCGTGACTTTGAAGTCGGTCCGGATCAAGGCTATTACATCCGTATCTGCACCGAAAAGACAGAAACCGAGGCCACCCTCCCTATCAGTCAGGAAGCACTGGAGTTGTGTGGCGAATGGGGCACCGGAAAAGTCTTCAAAGGTTTAACCCGCTCCATGACCCATCATCCCCTGAAACAATGGATAGCCGAAGCTGGAATCAGAAAACATATAACATTCCACTGCTTTCGTCATTCATACGCCGTCATCCAAATCTCTTTAGGCACAGACATTTACACAGTATCGAAGATGCTAACGCATAAGAATGTCACCACCACTCAAATCTATGCTGATTTAGTCAATTCTAAGAAGCGAGAAACAGCGAATAAGATTTCACTGAAATAGTATAAAGTTCTGTAACATAAGAAG
>USQP01000019.1 GCA_900556945.1 uncultured Clostridium sp. | reverse complement strand
TCAGATGTGTATAAGAGACAGATTTATATATTTTTATTTTATATTTTTTTCCAATGTAAGTCAATAACAGTATTTGCCTACTATTCCATAATGTTCTAAATCAGTGTTTGTGTCACTACGGATATTTCAAATACACATTTTGCCTCCATATATTACAATTATATTACATTTTTTAAACAAAATCAATATTTTATGTGAATTAAATTGATTTATTTTGATTTCCGTAGCTTTATTCTGTTTTTTCTGTTTTCTAATTTTAGTTTTATCTTCTAATCTTCCTAATATAAATTAAAGCATATTCGTTTCTTATTCTTAATATATTTTAATGGTGATAAAATGGATAGAAAAAATATTTTTGTAAAAGTATTTACTTGTATTAGCATTATCTTCTTATTAACTAATTACTCTTATGTTTTTGCCGATGATATTGAATCAACAGATGACAACATAGATGTATTATATGAGATAGAAGATAATGAAAATGATACAATTGAAACAAATAGTACAGATGTTTCTTCTTTAAATCTTAACGCTCGTTCTTGCATTGTCTTGGATCGATTAAGTAAAAAAACATTATATGGAAAAAATGAATATAACAAAGTAAAAATGGCTTCTACAACAAAAATAATGACGGCTACTATTATTATAGAAAATTGTGATTTATCTAAAACAATCGAAGTCTCCAAAAAAGCTGCAAGTACCGGTGGTTCTAGATTAGGATTAAAAACTGGAGATAAAATAACCATAAGAGATTTGCTATATGGTTTATTATTACGTTCAGGAAATGATGCTGCTGTAGCCTTAGCAGAGACTTGTGGAGGTAATATACAAGGTTTTTGTGAATTAATGAATACAAAAGCAAAAGAATTAGGATTGAGTAATACTCACTTTGAATCCCCCCATGGGTTAGATTCAGAAGAGCATTATACAACTGCATACGAATTAGCACTTCTTACCGATTACGCTTTAAAAAATCCCACTTTTTCTCAAATTGTTGGAACCCAAAATTACACCGTTACGATTAATGGGTATTCTAAAAATTTAAATAATACCAATGAACTACTTGGATATTTAGATGGTGTTTACGGGGTAAAAACTGGATTTACAAATGGTGCCAACCGTTGTTTAGTAAGTGCTTGTAAAAGGGGCGATATGGATGTTATCTGTGTTGTTTTAGGATGTGATACAAAAAAATTCAGAACCAACGATAGTATAAAGCTAATCAAATATGCATTCGAAAATTTTGAATATGTTAATATGAATGAACTGATAAATAAGGAATTCACTAAGTGGAAAAACGAGAATGAAAATTATTTTAATATTAATAAAGGAATATCCTCTCATTTGGAAATTAAATATTCTGAACCAGAGACACCTATCATTCCGATTAAAAAAAGTGATATAGAATCTGTAAAAATAAATATTTATATGACAAAAAATTTTGAAGCTCCCATATATGAAAATACTTTATTAGGAAACATTGAAGTCACTTCTAATAACGGTTTTATTTTGCATTCTGATATATTAGCCAATAATATGATTAAGAAAAAGAACTTTTTTGATTATACCTTAGAATTCTTTAAAAGCTATTCCAATTGTCTTAATTCTATTCCTGAATCAATTTAAATTATTCTCATAGTATAAAAAAATAAGCCGATTGGCTTATTTTTTATTTTACATTTTCTTTTATGTAGTCAACTACATCTCCAACTGTTACAACTTTTTCTGCATCAGCATCTGGAATTTCTATATCAAATTCTTCTTCTAATGCCATTACTAATTCAACAATATCTAATGAATCAGCACCTAAATCATCTATAAAGGATGCTTCCATTGTAACTGCATTTTCTGCAACGCCTAATTGTTCAACAATAATTCCTTTTACTTTTTCTAAAACTTCTTCTGAACTCATTACTTAGAGTTCACCTCCTCTCAAGTTTGCAAATGATATATTCATTTGATATTTTCTTTATTATATTTCATTTATATTATATGTTTCTATATTTGTCAAGTAAAATTTTATTTTTTTTCAAATTTATACTACTAAGTCAGAAAGCTTTATTTCTTGCAGTTCTCGTCTTCTTTTTGTTGTTCCCTTTGTCTCTCAAATTCTTCTATCATTTTATTTACTGCTCTATTTTCTACAAATTTTTCAGCTTGTATGATGGTATACTCAAATAATAAAGCATCACTACTTCCATGTGCTTTTACCACTGGTTTTTTTACGCCTAAAAACAACGCTCCTCCATATGACTTATAATCCATAGCTTTCGAAAGTGTTTTGATGGGTTTTTTGGCTATTAAATAAGAAATTTTAGCAAATATATTTTGGGTAAAGCTTTCCACAAGACTTCTTTTTACGAATTTTCCTAGTCCTTCTGTTGTTTTTAAAAATACATTTCCTGTAAATCCATCTGTAACAATCGCATCAATCTTTCCTGAAAAAGCATCTCTTCCTTCTACATTTCCAACAAAATTAATATTTAATTCTTCTGCTTTTTCTTTTAACAAATGATAACTTTCTCTTACCAATTCATTTCCTTTTGTCTCTTCTGTTCCAATATTTAAAAGTCCAATAGCAGGTCTTTCTATACCATATGTATTTCTTAAATAAATGGTAGACATTTGAGCAAATTGTAATAAGTTAATTGGCTTGCAATTAGTATTAGAGCCCGCATCAATTAATAGTAACTGGCTTTTATAAGCTGGAAGTATTCCGGCTAACGCAGGTCTATCAATTCCCTTTATTCTTCCCACAATTAAGGTCGCTCCTGTTAGCAATGCCCCTGAATTTCCTGCAGAAATAAATACATCTCCTTCATCTTCTTTTAACATTTTAAATCCAACTACCATAGATGAATCTTTTTTATGTTTAATCGCAATTGTAGGTGTATCTTCCATCTCTATTGTTTCTGTTGCATTTCTTATCTTTAATCTATCTGATATTTCTTCTATCTCTTTTCCATAAAATTCTTTTATTTTATTTCTTATTATTTCTTCTTTTCCAACTAAAACAACCTCTGCTTTTACTTTATGAATGGCATTGACTGCTCCCTTAATATTGGCATCTGGCGCATTGTCTCCACCCATTGCATCTAATATTATTTTCATTTCATTTCCTCCAAGTATCTTAATTCATTATATTTTTAACACATCTATTTTATTATTCTTTATAGAAAAAAGCAAGTCATTTTTAAGAATTACTATAAGAAAAAAGATGCCCTTTGAAATAGACTCTCAAATTGCACCTTTTTCCATTATTAACTTATATAATAGCTTATGCTAAGATATCAGCAACAACACCTGAACCAACTGTTCTACCACCTTCACGAATAGCGAATCTTAATCCTTTTTCGATAGCGATAGGTGTAATTAATTCAATTGTCATTGATACGTTATCTCCTGGCATAACCATTTCTGTTCCTGCAGGTAATTCGATAACACCTGTAACGTCTGTTGTTCTGAAGTAGAATTGTGGTCTATATCCGTTGAAGAATGGTGTATGTCTTCCACCTTCTTCTTTCGTTAATACATAAACTTCAGAAGTGAATTTTGTATGTGGATTGATTGTTCCTGGTTTACATAGAACTTGACCTCTTTCGATGTCTTTTCTATCAATACCTCTTAATAGAACACCAATGTTATCTCCAGCTTCAGCTTGGTCTAATAATTTTCTGAACATTTCTACACCTGTAACAACAGTTTTTCTTCTTTCTGTTGTAAGACCGATGATTTCAACTTCGTCTTGAAGTTTTACTTGACCTCTTTCTACTCTACCTGTTGCAACTGTTCCACGTCCTGTAATTGTGAATACATCTTCAACTGGCATTAAGAATGGTTGGTCAATTGGTCTTTCTGGTGTTGGAATGTAACTATCAATTGCATCCATTAATTCTTTCATTGGTTTATATACTTCATCATCTGGATTTGTTGATGTACTTTCTAATACTTGTAATGAAGATCCTTTTATAATTGGAATATCATCTCCTGGGAAACCATATTCTGAAAGTAAGTCTCTAACTTCCATTTCAACTAATTCTAATAATTCTGGATCATCAACCATATCACATTTGTTTAAGTAAACAACAATATATTTAACCCCAACTTGTCTAGCAAGTAAGATATGCTCTCTTGTTTGAGGCATTGGACCATCAGCTGCTGATACAACTAATACAGCACCATCCATTTGAGCAGCACCAGTAATCATGTTTTTAACATAGTCAGCATGTCCTGGACAGTCAACGTGTGCATAGTGTCTTGCATCTGTTTCATATTCTACGTGAGCTGTGTTAATTGTGATTCCTCTTGCTTTCTCTTCTGGAGCACCGTCGATTTGATCATATGCTTCATATTGAGCTTTTCCTAATAATGATAAATATTTTGTAATAGCTGCTGTTGTTGTTGTTTTACCGTGGTCAACGTGACCGATTGTTCCAATGTTAACGTGTGGTTTGTTTCTTTCAAATTTTGCTTTTGCCATTTTAAAATTCCTCCTTATATTCGAAATACTTTTTGTACTTCTTTGTTTTTTATTATAGTATACAACCTCATCGCTTCGGTTGCATAAGTTATCTGTAACTCACTTCGTTCATACAGCTAACTTAAAATTTAATAACAATATTTCATTTTGCATAAGCATTTTATAACATTTCTATTAAAAATGCAATAGTTTTTTAGTCTTTTTTAGCTCTTGAAGATACAATAGCTTCAAAAACTGATTTTGGAACTTCTTCATAATGAGATGGTTCCATTGAGTAAGTTCCTCTACCTTGTGTTCTAGAACGTAATTCTGTTGCATAACCAAACATTTCAGAAAGTGGAATAAATGCGTGAATTTCTTGCATTCCATCATTTCCATCCATTCCTTCCATTCTACCACGTCTAGAATTTACATCTCCAATAACATCTCCCATATATTCTTCTGGAACTGTTATTTCAACTTTCATGATAGGTTCTAAGATAACTGATTTTGCTTGTCTCATACCTTCTTTAAAAGCCATAGATGCTGCAATTTTAAATGCCATTTCTGAAGAGTCAACCTCATGATAAGAACCATCAACTAATGTTACTTTGAAGTCTGTAACTGGATAACCAGCAAGTATACCACTTTCTGCGGCTTCTCTCATACCTTGCTCAATTGGTTTAATATATTCTTTTGGAACAGCTCCTCCGACAATTTTACTTTCGAATTCGATTCCTTTTCCTGGCTCTAATGGTTCCATTTCAAACCATACATCACCGTATTGTCCCTTACCACCAGATTGACGAATAAATTTACCTTGAACTTTTACTGCGTTTCTAATAGTTTCTTTGTAAGCAACTTGTGGTTTACCTACATTACATTCCACCTTAAATTCTCTTTTTAATCTATCTACAATGATATCTAGGTGTAATTCACCCATACCAGCAATAATTGTCTGTCCTGTTTCTTGATTCGTATAAGCTTTAAATGTTGGATCTTCTTCAGCAAGTTTTGCTAAAGCGATTCCCATTTTTTCTTGAGCCGCTTTATCTTTTGGCTCAATTGCAATATCAATAACTGGTTCAGGGAATTCCATTGATTCTAGAATAATTGGATGTTCTGGATCACATAAAGTATTTCCAGTTGTAACATCTTTTAATCCTACTGCTGCAGCAATATCTCCTGCATATACTTTATCAATGTCTTCTCTATGATTTGAGTGCATTTGAAGAATTCTTCCGACTCTTTCTTTTTTATCTTTACTTGAGTTTAATACAGTTGAACCTGATTCTAATGTTCCTGAATAAACTCTAAAGAAACATAATTTTCCAACAAATGGGTCTGTCGCAATTTTAAATGCTAATGCTGCAAATGGTTCTGAATCTGAAGTTTTAGCTTCTGTTTCTTCTCCCTCTAATGTTTCACCTTTAATATGTGGTATATCTAATGGTGATGGCATATAATCAACAACTGCATCTAATAATTCTTGAACACCTTTGTTTTTATAAGAAGAACCACATGTTACGGGAACAATTTTGTTAGCAATTGTACCAACTCTTAGTCCTCTTTTAATTTCTTCTTCTGTTAGTTCTTCACCATCCAAATATTTCATCATTAATTCTTCATCTTGATCAGCTACTGCTTCAATCATTTCGCCTCTAAACTTGTCGGCTTGTTCTTTCATATCTTCTGGTATATCTGTTTCTTCAATTTCTTGTCCTAAATCATCTTTATGAATGAAAGCTCTCATTTTTATTAAATCTATGATACCTTTGAAATTATCTTCTGCTCCAATTGGTAATTGAATTGGAACTGCATTTGCCTTTAATCTATTTCTTAATTGATCCACGCAAAGCATAAAGTTTGCTCCAACGATATCCATTTTATTGACATATACCATTCTTGGTACACTATATTTATCAGCTTGTCTCCAAACTGTTTCTGTTTGTGGTTGGACTCCACCTTTTGCAGCTAAAACTGTAACAGCTCCATCAAGTACTTTTAAAGATCTTTGAACTTCTACAGTAAAATCAACGTGACCTGGTGTATCAATAATGTTAATTCTATTGTTGTTCCAGAAACATGTTGTACATGCAGAAGTAATTGTAATACCTCTTTCTTGTTCTTGAGCCATCCAGTCCATGGTAGCAGCACCTTCATGAACTTCTCCTATTTTATGTGTTTTACCTGTATAAAATAGAATTCTTTCTGTTGTTGTTGTTTTTCCGGCATCGATATGTGCCATAATTCCTATATTTCTAGTTTTTTCTAGTGGGTATGCTCTTCCTGCCATTTTTTTATATTTCCCCCTTTCGGTTTTTCTTCTTTTATCTGTTTACAATCTTGTTTAATTTGGTTGCATAAGGTATCCGTAATTCAGTTTCCGCATAAGTTATCAGTAGTTTATTTACATACACACGGCTAACTTAGCCTCGTTTCATACGGCTAACTTAATTTTACCATTTGTAGTGAGCAAATGCTTTATTAGCTTCTGCCATTCTATGTGTATCTTCTTTTTTCTTAAATGCTCCACCGTTTCCAGCAACTGCATCCATTATCTCACCTGCTAATTTTTCAGCCATTGTTTTTTCATGTCTATTTCTAGCATAAGTTACTAACCATCTTAATCCTAAAGTTTGTCTTCTTTCTGGTCTAATTTCTAATGGAACTTGGTATGTTGCTCCACCTACTCTTCTTGCTTTTACTTCAAGAACTGGCATAACATTTTCTAAAGCTGCTTCAAAAACTTCTAAAGGATTTTTTCCTTCTTTTTCTTTAATAATGTCAAATGCATCATACACTATTTTTTGAGCAACTGATTTTTTACCATCTAACATGATGTTGTTTACTAATTTTGTAACAACTTTACTATTATATATTGGATCTGGTAATACTTCTCTTTTTGCTATATATCCTTTTCTTGGCACTATTCTTCCCTCCTTTAATTTTATTTGATGTTCTATTTAGAAAACATCTAGGTACTCTCAAGAAAGTTCTACTTTCTTGCGCACAGTGCTATATAAATCTATTCTAAATTTAAATGCCTTAATTTAGTAAGAATTACAAGCACTAATCTTTTAATTGCTACATTTCCTAATTGTTTATTGAAAATGAATTTAAAGTAGTAAATTGTGCATCTTTGTAAGTTCTTTCGAAATGAAGTCGTACACCGGTACGTCAAAGTTCGAAAGGATAACAAAAATGTGCAAGTTGCTGCTTTCAATCTATTTTCTTTATTTCTTAGGTTTCTTAGCTCCATATTTAGAACGCGCTTGCATTCTATCTTTCACACCTGCTGTATCTAATGTTCCTCTGATGATATGATATCTAACACCTGGAAGGTCTTTTACCCTACCACCTCTAATTAATACAACACTGTGTTCTTGTAAGTTATGTCCTATACCTGGAATATAAGATGTAACTTCATAACCATTAGAAAGTCTAACTCTGGCAACTTTTCTTAAAGCTGAGTTTGGCTTTTTAGGTGTAACTGTTTTTACAACTGTACAAACACCTCTTTTTTGTGGAGCCCTAGCATTTGTTAACTTTTTATTTTTAGAATTCCATCCATGTTGAAGAGCTGGTGCAGTTGATTTTGTTACTCCTGTTTTTCTTCCTTTTCTTACTAATTGATTAATTGTTGGCACTTAAATTTCACCTCCTATTTATATATATTATAAATTGCCTAATATTGGCAATTTTATTTGAACATTTGATATTATATCATCTTAAGGGTTTAAAGTCAATAGAAAAAGGTAAGTTTTCACCTACCTTTTTTAGAGATAATCTAAGAGTTTCTTAGATACATCCTTTAAAATTATTTTCTTAGATTCGCTTCTAAATTCAATAGTAATTAATTTAAAAATTTTTTGGAGCCGTGTCGTCCGACTTGTATCAAAATCAGTATAGCGTAATTTCTTTTTTCCTTTTATTATGACTTTTTCTTCATAATACACATAAGCTATTCTATCTTTTGATCTTAGAAAGATAAAAAGATACACACATGTCAAAAGCACAAAAAAGGAAAACATTCCTGCTGCAACACACCACCACCATACATCTGCTCTTGTTATTTTCGAAAATTCTATTACTATTAAAAGTCCAAGGGAAAATCCAAGTACTGAACAAAAAGTAATGTATGCACATACTTTTCTTGGATGCCATAATACTCTTAATCTTTTGGCATCATTATTTTTCATTTGTATAATTCCTCCTTTAATATTTCTAGCTGGAATATAGAAACCTTTCAAATAATCATCTGAAAGGTTTTCTTTATATAAATTTTTATTATTTTATCACTTTTCTATTCTCTAGTCAATATAATATTTTTTGTATATTAAATCTTCTGCTTCTAAAATCGATCTAAATAATCATCACTTTTTTCATTTTCTATTTTCTTTTTTGTTTTATTTTCTCTTTCTATTGTGCTAGAATCTTTTCCTTGTTCTGGATCATCATTAATCTTATCTATCTTTTTTAATCTCTCAATAAATTCGCTTTTACCATCCTTCATAGGTTCATTTTCAGACTTCAATTTTTTCGTCTTTTTATCTCGTTTCGGTATCATTCTAGCTATCTTTCTTTCATTAACATCTCTATATGCATATCTTTCTATTTTTTCAATTTCTTTCTTGTTTAAAGCTTTATATACAAAGCCTAAACTTTTCACTCTATCAAAAATACTTCTCGTTTTATATTGATCTTCATCATATATTATATCTGTCTCTTATACACATCTGACGCTGCCGACGAAGCTAGAAGTG
>USQP01000018.1 GCA_900556945.1 uncultured Clostridium sp. | reverse complement strand
TGTATAAGGGACAGCTTATAGATTGTATTTTTAATTTTAATATTAGTCCTGTCGTAAATAAAATAATATAGTTCATAATGAGATTTTCAATTAATACCACATCAATATAAATTGTCATATCATCACCTGCTAAGTTATTGTACTACTTCTATTATAAAAATGTTGTCTTTTCTTATTGGCGAAAAAAAGAAATAATCGATTGTTTTCGATTATTTCTTTTTAATATTGCAACAAGCAAACTTCTAAAAAAATAAATATGAAACTAAATGTTAAAAAATGCCGTATGAGAATTTATCTCATTACGACATTTTTCATTACATATTCTTATTTTTATTTTTTCTTAAAAAAGAAGGTATATCTAAATCATTTTGTGATGAATTTGTATCGGTACTTACTGGTATAGAATTTATTTTCTTTTCCCATGTTTTTGATACAATATTATCTACTCCAATACTTGATATTGGCTCATTTTTTTCAAATCCTGTTGCAATTACTGTAATTTGAATTTCATCTGTCATATTTGGATCTGTTACTGTACCAAATATAATATTTGCTTCTGGATCAACGCTACGTTGAACTAATTCAGCTGCTGTGTTTACTTCGTGTAATCCTAGGTCTTCTCCTCCTGTAATATTAATAATAACTCCTTTTGCTCCCTCAATTGATGTTTCTAATAATGGACTCTGGATTGCCTCTTTTGCTGCATCTTCTGCTCTATTTTCACCAGATGCCTTACCAACACCCATATGTGCCATTCCTTGATTTAACATGATTGTTTTTACATCTGCAAAATCTAAGTTTACAAGTCCTGGAATAGCAATTAAATCTGATATTCCTTGCACACCTTGTCTTAATATATCATCAGCCATTTTGAACGCTTCTATAATAGATGTTTTTCTATCTATTATTTGTAGTAATTTGTCATTTGGAATTACTACTAATGTATCTACTTTTCCTTTTAAGCTCTCAATTCCACGTTCAGCTTGTGATAACCTTTTTTTACCTTCAAATGTAAATGGTTTTGTAACAACACCTATTGTTAATATTCCCATTTCTTTTGCAGCTCCTGCAACTATTGGTGCAGCTCCTGTACCTGTTCCTCCGCCCATGCCGGCTGTAACGAATACCATATCTGCTCCTCTTAATACTTCTGCTACTTCTGCCTTACTTTCTTCTGCTGATTGAGCTCCAATATCAGGATTTGCTCCTGCTCCTAGTCCTCTTGTTATCTTTTCTCCTATTTGTATTTTAGTTTTAGCTTTTGAAGTTTGTAGAGCTTGTCTATCTGTATTAACAGCAATAAAATCTACGCCTTTTATCCCAGCATCAATCATTCTATTAACTGCATTATTTCCAGCTCCTCCTACTCCTATAACTTTAATGGTAGCTGTTCCATCCATCATTGTAATATTGCTATCCTCATTATTGTTATTATTGTAATCCATCATTTAGTTCTTCCTCCCTTTCTTGAAACTGCTTTATTATGGTTATGCAGTTTCAGGATACAAAAATGAATGCTTATTCATTCTACGATCCCTATATATTTTTTATCTTTTATGCAAATATTCATTATTTGCATGCGTTATCCGTAACTTCTAACTTTCGAACGGCTAACTAAAAATTAATAACTTTTTTATGAATAAAAGAACTCTTTTATTCTTTCAAGTGCCATTTTTATAAAGCTTTCATTGCTTTGCGTATCAATACTGCTTGATACTGTTTTGGCAAATGGTCTTGCTGCTATATATCTAACTAATGCATAGCTAGTTCTATACGCTGGTTTTACTGTACTGATTGCTCTTCCTGTTGAAATTTTTACAGGTATATTTAAATTTATTTTTCCTGCCACATCACTTTTATTGATATTTACAATTCCTTGACCTGTCAAGACTACATTATTGATTTTTTGTTTTAAGCCATGATTTGTTATGTCTTTATTGATGATTGAAAACATCTCTTCTATTCTTGCCTCAATAATTTCAATCAACTCAGAACTTTTAATGATTTTACTTTTGTTTGTATCTTTACAAGTATTTAATATGATATCGTTATCATTGTCTATAAAGGATTTTAATGCTAGTCCATATTGTCTTTTTAATTTATCTGCTTCTTCCTGTGCTATATTTAATACAAGCGCTATATCATTTGTGATACTATCTCCTCCTAACGGAATAGAATTCGTATACAAAAAAGATGATCCTTCAAATACCCCTATGTCAGTATTTCCTGCGCCAATATCCAAAAGCATAATGTTATCATGTAATTCATTTGTATCTAACACTAAATTTCTTTCCGCCAATGTAATTGGCACAATTCCATCTATCTCTAAATCTACTTTTTTAAAAATATTGCTTAATTGCCTTACATATTCTCTTTCTGCTAATATTACCTGTGCACTTATTGTAAAACTAGAGCTTAAATTTCCTACTGGATCAGTAACTACTGTTCCATTTTCTAACGTTATTTTATCTGGTACAATATCGATTAACGTTTTTCCTTCTGGAATTTCTATATCTTTTACTTGCATAATAGCACTTTGTACATCTTTTACAGATATTCCTGAATATTTATCTTTTACTTCTTTTGTTATGCTATTTTGTACGATTGTCACGTATTTACCTGGAATTGTTACATATGCTGAATTTATCTTTAAATTCGTTTCATCCTCGGCATCTTTAATTGTTTTGGCTAGACTTAAAATTATTTCATCTTCGTTTATTATTTTTCCCTTCTTTAGTCCACTACATTTATATGAGGTATTGCATATAATCTCAATTTGTCCAAAATTGTTAACTTCTCCGACAACTGTGCAAACCTTACTTGTCCCTATGTCAACACCTACTATGATATCTCCTATTGCCAAGTTAATTCCTCCATTTTTTTAGTATAATTTTTCTAAGTTTATATATATTACATTTTAAAAAAAATGTCAATAGTATTTGTTATATTTTTGTAATATTGCCGTAATATTTTTGTAATATTTCTCGCAATATGTATTTTTAACATTTTTATACAAATATTTAGGCAGGATTTCATTCCCGCCTTTTTTCATGTTTCCCTTTAATTATCTTCTGCTTTTTCTTCTGTATTTTTTAATTTTCTTTTTTCAAATTTATTCATCCATTTATCTACATAGTATCTTCTTATAATTGCTAAATTCACAAACATTCTTCCTACAAATACAACAATTGCTGCCAAATAAATATCTACATTTAATTTTTGTCCCAATATTGTTAGAAGAATTGCTAAAATAGCATTTCCAAAAAAACCTGTTACAAATATTTTCAAATCAAAATTCTTCTTTATAACTGAAGTAATTCCTCCAAACACAGAATCTAGTGCAGCTATAATTGCTATTGCAAGGTAACTTGAATAAGTATATGAAATCATAGGAACATTCATTCCAATTAATACTCCTAAGATGCATCCAATCAATATCATTATAAAAATCATAATATTTTTCCTCCTAATCTTTATTCTTTATGTTATTGCATATATTTTGTACTTATCTCATCCTTATATTTAAGAATTTTTACTTTATCAAGCTTCTGAATAGAAACGTTTTGACCTATTTTTTTCATCTCATCTACATGTCCACCATTTCCTGTTAATGCTGTTTCTAAATAAGATGAATTTCCAATTGCTTTAATCACATAGGGAGCTAATATTCTTTGTCCATTTATCTTTATAAAAGAATCATTAATATCCACTATATCACTCATATTAATGATTCTTTCATCATTAATTGAAATCGCTTCTGCTCCTGCCATTTTTAAAGAATTAACAATAATTAATAAGTCATCTGCATTTATTCTTGCAATTTCCTCATTCTCCGTATCTTTTAACGTTACTTCTATTCCCTCACCTTGTACATCTGTTTTTCCTAAAGTTAAATCAACTTGTTCTAATTCTTGTTCTACTATCTTTTCAGTCTCTTCATTTGATTGTTTTGTTTGCTTATACTCCTCAATTTTAGCAACTGTTTCTTCATATTTTGTTTCTGTCTCTTCATATTTTGATTTCCAATTTGCCAGTTCTGTTCTTAGTTCATCTTCTCTCATGTTTTCAATAGAAGTAATATCCGTTTCATTTACAATTTTGAATTGCATGGACATAACCAAAGCTAATGCAAAGCAAGCTATTCCGATTGTGATAGCCATAGTAATTTTACCCTTTTTTATGGTCTTTTTCATGTTACCTCTCATTCCTTTCTTAAGACTTCTAATTTGAAAAATAATAATTATTTTTCAACCTCTCCTTCTTTTTCGATTACTTAACTACTTTCATATATTGGTAATTAATAACTCCTGCATATTTCGGTATGGTTATATTATTTGACTTTTTTAATTCTGCTCCAACGCTAGCATTTTTTAATATTTCTAAATATCCTCCTGGTCTCGATAGTCCAGCTAATTGTTCTGGAAGCCCAATTGCTTTTATAACAAAAGGCGTTCCTACTTTTTCTCCATTAATATCTATGATATTTCCCCCACATGAAATGCTAGTTGTTGTAACGAGTCTTTGGTCATTAATTGATATGGCTTCTGCTCCTGCGTTTTTTAACTCATTTACTACACTTAAAACATCTACATCGTGAACTAGTAGACTACTAGGATTAAGTACTGTACTCGTGTCTTTTTTGCTATCACTTAATGTAATAATTACTCCTGGTCCTGTTACCTCGGTTAATCCAATTATCTTATTTCCTTCTTTGATTGCTTCTTCCTTTTTTTCTAGCTCGCTATTATTTTGAGTTGAATTTTGCCTTTCTTTTTCCAACTCTTCTTCTGCCTTTTCTAATTCTTTGTATTTGTTATCATATTTCTCTTTATATTTTAGTACTTCTGCTCTTAGATTGTTTTCCTCATAATTATTGCTAACGGTTGAATTGGAATTTTTTACAGTTCGAATTTGAACACATATTCCTAAAGTCAATGCAAAACACATGATTCCTAAAACGATACTAATAATTTTTTTATTCAACATATATTCACCTTTCTTTATAATTTTTTTATAGTTTCTCTCTAAAATAAGGTTGAAATTTATTATTTAAATCTCCATTAATATAAATGTCTCCCTCATTTCCAGACTCCTGTTCCATAATTGCTACCACATATAGCATTTTGTTGCTCAAATTAGTAGCATCTCCTAAATGTACTTTTTTCTTTTCTTCCTCTATGTATAGAATATACTCATTTTTATCACTAATGTCAATACTTGTGACTTTCCCGTCTAATCCATTTTCACTAGCAGAATTCGTAATCTTTATCACTTCTTCTAAACTACTCAAGTCTTCATTGTTTAGCCTATTTCCAGGCACTACTTCTTCCTCTTTTGTCGTTATTCCTTGTATAATAGGAAGTCCTTTGCTATCTTCCGAGATTTCTAATATATATCCTTGTGTATTGATATAGGCATATTTTCCCATATAATCAATACTATATTTAGCTACTCTTTCCTCTACTTCAATTTCAATTGTATTTGGTAACTTTCTATGTATTTTTATATTTTCAATATATGAATTTTCTTTTATTTTATTAGCAACATTTCCCTTATAAAATCTAAAAATATTTTCATCTGGTTTTAATCCAGATAAGCTAATTATTGTATCGCTTGATACCTCACTATTATTTATTACATTTATGTTCTTTATATTAAAAATTGGTGATGTTAAAGCAAAAATAATTGCGCCAGAAATTAGTCCAATCCAAAAAAACAACTTTAAGAAAAATTTGATTTTTTTATTTCTTTTTTTTCTTTTTCTTGCTTGCTTTGCTAGCTCCTTTTTTCTTTGTTCTTCTTTTTTTATTTTATTTTTATTTGTCATTTGAATAACTGTTTCTGTTTCTAAATCAAATGCATCTTCTATTTTTTTCTTTTTTCCTTCTTTGATCCTTTTCTCACGCTCTTTTGCCTTCTTTTTCTTTTCTCTATCCATTTCTATTTCTTTTTTCTTAGCTTGTCCATTATCCCTATTATATAAATTTATTTGCGTATCTCTTGTTTTTCTTGCCAATTCTATTCCTCCTTTAGAATGAATTTCTTAAGGGCAATTTATGCCCTTATCTTATCTTATTTTATTTTTTGGATATGCACTCCTAATTTTTCTAGCTTTTGGTCAAACTTTTCATATCCTCTTAATATATATTCTATATTTTCTATTTTTGTTATTCCCTTTGCTACTGTTGCTGCCATTACTAAAGCTGCTCCACCCCTCAAGTCTGTCGCTTTTACATTTGCTCCATATAATTTTCTAACACCTTTTATTACAGCTGTCTTACCTTCCACTGAAATTTTTGCTCCCATTCGAACTAATTCTTGTGTGTATTTATATCGATTTTCAAATATATTTTCTACTATAATTGAACTTCCCTTAGCCGTTGTTAATAAAGTTGCAAAAATGGATTGCATATCTGTAGGAAATCCTGGATATGGCATTGTTTTAATATTAACTGCCTTTAGTTTCTTGGGAGCTAAAATTTCTATTTGTTTTTTTCTTATCTTTAAATTACAGCCCGTTTCTTCTAATTTATTAATAATTGGTGTAATATGAGTTTCCTCTATATTTTTTACAAGAATATTTGCGTGATTCATTGCTGCTATACATAAAAATGTCCCTGTTTCAATTCTATCAGGCATAATGTTATAGCTTATATCTTTTAAGTGCTTTACACCTTCAACTTCAATTTGACTTGAACCTGCACCTTTTATTTTCGCTCCCATTTTATTTAAAAATTTTTCCAAATCAACTATTTCTGGTTCTCTTGCGGCGTTCATTATAATGGTTTTTCCGTTCTGCTAAGCAACTTGCTAGAATTGCATTTTCTGTTGCACCAACACTTGGAAAATCTAAGTCTATTTTTTCTCCTATTATTTTATCACAACTACACGCAATATTTCCATAGTTTTTGTTAATATTTATTCCTAATTTTTCAAAAGCCTTTAAATGCAATTCAATTGGTCTTGTTCCAATGTCACATCCTCCTGGATAAGAAAAGGTAACTTTTCTATGTTTTCCCACCAAGCTACCAACAAAAATTACAGAAGAACGCATTTGTCTCATCAGGTCTTCTGGTATTTCATACTTATCTATGTTACTAGTATCTATTATTACTTTATTAGACTTCTTTGTTACCGTTCCTCCTAGTTTTCTTAATATTTCAAACATCATTTGCGTGTCGTGTATGTTTGGCACATTATATAGTGTCGTTTTTCCTCCATTTAAAATAGTGGCTGCAATAATAGGTAATGCTGCATTTTTTGAGCCTGATATTTCTACTTCTCCTTCTAGTCTTTTGCCACCTTCTATTATGTAGTCTGACATAATTCTCCCACCTTTCACGTTATTTTGCTATATATTATGTTTTCTTTACGTAAAAAGTGAATGTTAAAAAGTTCTAAAACATCAATATTTCTACTGAAATTTTAGAACTTTTATTTAAATAAATTCTTATCCTTTTCTATTTAGCATTTTCTTTATTTTTCTAAGAACCTTTTCCCATATGGTCTCCTTTTCTTTAACCGTAATAATATTTGCTTCTTTTTCACTTGTATTAGTCGTATTTTTCTTTTTGCCTTTAAAAAGATTCCTATCATCATATTTTTCAAATGTCTGGTTATCTATCTTTTTTTGATACTCTTCTAATTCTTTTATTTTTCTGTTTATCTTCACTATTTCATCATGATTTTTCTGAAACATTTCTCTTACTTCTAATAATCTTGGATCATTTGCCTCTATATTTTTTGCTTTTACCATTTCTAGCTTTTCGCAAAGTGTTTTATATTCTCTCGTTTTTAGATCAAGTTCCATCGTAAGCCCTACCAGTTTCGTTTGTATGAAATCTAATCTCATCTTTCCTCTCCTCCATTCACTATTTTTCTTTCTTCTTTTCTTTCATAAAGAATGTGTTGGTCATTTGTCATAGCATCTTGGAATCGATATTCTGATGGTACTGTTAAATTAGATGTTGCCTTTTTGAACTGTTCTACTTGTCTTTTCAATCGATTATATCCCATACCAATATTTATCTGTTTTATCGGCTTATCGGGATTTTCCCTATCATATTCTTCAATAAATGCTTTCAATCCTCTTTGAAAAGCTTTAAATATCATATCTCTTTCTTGTTCTTCCTTGCTTCCTTCTTCTACGTTATATCTTCCTGTCTGATTTTCGTGATGACGATAATTTTGGTTTAGTTCAAAATCGTTGATAACTCCATATCCTCTTTCTTTATTTACATACATTGTCCCTTTTGAAACAATTTCTCCATGAGAATTTCTAACAACTAAATTTTGAACATCTGGTGCAATTACACTTGCTTTAGCAATATCTTTTCCATAATAGCTACTTGTAATTGTTCCACAACAGCTACAAAACAACCCCATTATACTATTGTGTGGATCATTTTTATTAAGCCATTCATAGGTAAATTGTTTTTCATACAGTTCTTCTATCATTTGTTTTCCATTTCCTAATTCTGCTTCTGTTTGCTGTTTTATTCTTTCAATACTTTCTAAAATAGTTTCTTCTTTTATTCTTTTGTCTAAAATATGTTCTGGTATTTCTTTTTGTTTTGCCTGCCTTCTTAATTCACTTGCCTTTTCAAATACTTGTTGAGACAATCCTTTTGAGCCAAATAATTCTGCAATATCTGCATTTTCTCTGGTGATTCCTACATATTTATTGGATAAATAAAACTTTTTAAACGCTTCTTCCCACGAAATTTGGATTGGTTTTCCATTTTCATCCAAGCATTTTCGGTAAGATTTTGCTTCTTCAAAATTGGTCATGACTTTCGTAAACATGCCTGGATGACTTTTTTCTAAGTTCATTAATAATTCTAAATTTTCAAGTTTAATTTCTCTTCTAATTGTTCTTCCGTTTTCATCTTTCTTTTTTTCTACTTTTTCTTCTGATATAAATTTCAGAAATCCTTGACTAGGTTCTGTTTCAAATGGCATGGAATCAAATAATCCATGATAATTTCCTAGTTTCATTTCTTCTGTTTTTAACAAAGATGCCATTATCGTGGAAGCTTTTTTGCTAAAAGTTGTTTGGGTCTCTCTTCCTTGTTTATCTAACATCTTTTTCGTACTAAAACAGCCTAGATTATTGGCAAATTTGAAGAAGTCTAATCGTTCTTCCTCTGGAAAGTCTAATAGCCTATCATTAATGTCAGGAAACTCGCTTTTAAAAGATCGAAAATCACTATTCTCACAAAAAGAATTCACACACCCGTTTTTAACTAGTTCTTGTCCGATATATATATGGTATACTAAATTTACATTTATTCAATTTTTCTGACAAATTAGCTATCTCTTTTAATTTATCATCTGTCTCTTATACACATCTGACGCTGCCGACGAAG
>USQP01000017.1 GCA_900556945.1 uncultured Clostridium sp. | reverse complement strand
TTATTACATTAATAATTTTTATCCTGTTTATTTATGAAAAGTAAATAGGATAAAGATTATTAAATGCGTTTTAAAAGCAAGAGTAATCTTAAAATAAAAGTAGAGGAAGTGTTTATATGATCATTATAATGTTAGGAGCACCTGGTACTGGAAAAGGTACAGTTGCAGGTATTTTAAAAGATAAATTGGAAATACCACAAGTATCAACAGGAGATATTTTTAGAAAGCATATAAAAGAAGGAACAGAACTTGGAAAATTAGCGGAAAGTTATATTTCAAAAGGAAATTTAGTTCCAGATGAAGTTACTATTGATTTGGTAAAAAATAGATTAGAAGAACCGGATGTGCAAAAAGGAATTATACTAGATGGATTCCCAAGGACGGTTAATCAAGCAGAAAAATTAGATGAAATATTAAAGGGAAAAGAAAAGAAAGTAGATTTAGTAATTAATCTAACTACACCAGAAGAAGAAATTATAGAAAGAATTGTGAATAGAAGAGTATGCTCGAATCAAGAATGTAAAGCAGTATATAACATTGTATTGAACCCACCTAAAAAAGAGGGAATATGTGATAAATGTGGTCATGAATTGGTACAAAGAAAAGACGACAATGCTCAAACAGTAGAGTCAAGATTAAAAAATTATTTTGAACAAACAAGTCCTCTTGTAAATTATTATGAAAAAAGCGGAAATTTATATTCAGCTGTAGTTAGTAAGAAGATAAACAAATTAGGGGAAGATGTAGCAAAAGACGTAATAAATTATATTGAAAAAAAAGAAAATTGCGAATAATAAGGAGACGATAGAAGTGGTAACAATTAAGTCAAAAAGAGAAATTGAATGTATGAAAGAAGCATGCAAAGTTGTTGCTATTTTATATGATAAATTAGAAAAAGAAATAAAACCAGGAATGTCAACCTGGGAAGTAGACCAAATTGCTGAAAAGATAATCAGGAGTTTAGGAGCAATTCCGGCAGAAAAGGGATATGATGTGGGAATAAGAGGAATACCACCATATCCGGCATCGATATGCATTTCTATCAATGATGAAGTTATTCATGGAATTCCATCAAAACATAAAATTATAAAAGAGGGAGATATCGTAAGTATTGATACAGTAGCCTTAAAAAATGACTTTCATGGTGATGCTGCAAGAACTTTTATGATAGGGAAAGTATCGAAAGAGGCAAAAAGATTAGTTGAAGTGACAAAACAAGCATTTTTTGAAGGAATTAAATATGCTAAACCAGGTTATCGAATTGGAGATGTTTGCCATGCGATAGGAGAATATGTACATTCCCAAGGATATTCTGTTGTAAGAGAATTTCAAGGACATGGAATAGGAAGAGAAATGCACGAAGATCCAGGAATTCCTAATTATGGTAAAGCTGGAAAAGGAATTCGATTAGAACCAGGAATGACATTGGCAATAGAACCTATGGTAATTCAAGGAAAACCTAATATTTTAGAACTAGATGATGGTTGGACAATCATAACAGAAGATGGAAGTTTGGCAGCACATTATGAAAATACAATTTTAATTACAGAAAAAGAGCCAGAAATCTTGACAATCCTTTAAGGATGATATATAATATAATAGTTATTATGCACGATTGCCAAATTTTGCATAAAATAGAAAAAACTCTTTTATAGGAGGGGAAAAAGTTGGCAAAAGAAGATGTTATAGAAGTAGAAGGAACTGTAGTGGAAGCACTACCAAATACTAATTTCAAGGTAGAACTTGAGAATGGACATCAAATATTAGCTCATATATCAGGTAAATTAAGAATGAACTATATAAAAATCTTACCTGGCGATAAGGTAAAAGTAGAACTTTCACCTTATGATTTGACAAGAGGTAGAATCACATGGAGAGCGAAATAAAACAGAATTTAAATCATTAATCTGCAAATTTTGTTATGAATTGTAAATTTTGACATATACAAAGTATGACATTGCCTTACAATTAATATCTAAAATTTACATCTTAACAATTTAAATTTGTTTAATGTAAAAAATTAACCCAAAATACATGAATTAGCAAGCCAAGGAGGTGCAAATAAAATGAAAGTAAGACCATCAGTTAAAAAAATGTGTGACAAATGTAAAGTAATAAAAAGAAAAGGGAAAATTAGAGTTATTTGTGAAAACCCTAAACACAAACAAAGACAAGGATAATCCTTTATATTTCGTTCATAACACAAATTAGGTAGCGGCTGTGAATTTCTATTTTTAGAAGTTACATATCAAATTTGTGTTTATATATATGTTTTAAAATATTTAAAGAGACTAGAGTAAACGCTAGTGCATTTCACCTTTAAGTAATTTTAGGACAAACAAAACAAAAAAATTTGGAGGTGCAAAAAAATATGGCTCGTATAGCAGGAGTAGACTTACCTAAAGAAAAAAGAGTAGAAATAGGACTTACATATATTTATGGAATAGGTGTATCAAGTTCTAGAAAAATTCTTGAAAAGGCTGGTATAAATCCAGATACTAGAGTGAAAGATTTAACAGATGATCAAGTTAATGATATTAGAAAAGTAATGGATGAATCTTATACAGTTGAAGGTGATTTAAGAAGAGAAGTAGCATTAAACATCAAAAGACTTACAGAAATTGGATGCTACAGAGGATTAAGACATAGAAGAGGTTTACCAGTAAGAGGTCAGAGAACAAAAACTAATGCTAGAACTAGAAAAGGTCCTAGAAAATTAGTTAGTAAAACGAAAAAGGCTTAAAAAAATAATATGAAATAGAATTCAGAATTCAATTTTGGATAGAGGAGGAAGAAGCAAAATGGCTAAAAATGTAACAACTAAAAAGGTTGCTAGAAGAAATAGAAAAAACATTGAAAAAGGAGCAGCTCATATTCATTCTAGTTTCAATAATACAATCGTTACAATTACAGATACACAAGGAAATGCAATATCATGGGGAAGTGCTGGAGAATTAGGATATAAAGGTTCTAGAAAAAGCACACCATTTGCAGCAGGCCAAGTTGCAGAAACAGCTGCAAAAGCTGCTATGGAACATGGATTAAAAACAGTGGAAGTATTTGTTAAAGGACCAGGTCAAGGAAGAGAAGCAGCTATTAGAGCACTTCAAACAGCAGGTCTAGAAATAAGTGCAATTAAAGATGTAACACCAATACCACATAATGGTTGCAGACCACCAAAAAGAAGAAGAGTATAAATATATAATCATTAAGATATAAGGGGAAAGGTTATATTATAAAAATGACCGAATAAAAAAGATTTGTTCCCTGTCTCAAAGTAAAGAAAGGAGTATAAAAATGGCAAGATATAAAGATGAACAATGTCGTAGATGCCGTAGAGAAGGACAAAAATTGTTCCTAAAAGGTGAGAGATGTTATTCAGATAAATGTAGTATTTCAAGAAGAAATTATGCACCAGGACAACATGGACAAAAAAGAGCAAAACTTTCTGAATACGGAACTCAATTAAGAGAAAAACAAAAAACAAAAGCATATTATGGAGTTGGAGAAAAGCAATTTAGAAAATACTTTGAAATGGCTTCAAACAAAAAAGGTGTAACAGGTGAAAACTTATTACAAATTTTAGAGAGTAGATTAGATAATGTTGTTTATAGATTAGGATTTGGAACATCTAGAGCACAAGCAAGACAGTTTGTAAATCATGCTCAATTTGAAGTAAATGGCAAAAGAGTAGATATCCCATCATATTTAGTAAAACCAGGAGATGTTATTACTGTTAGAGAAATAAAGAAGGATAATGCTACCATTAAGTTAAATGTTGAAGAATCTGCAAAAAGACCAATACCTGCATGGCTTGAAAAAGATAGTGAGAAATTAAGTGGTAAAGTAATTAGATTGGCATCTAGAGAAGATGTTGATATTCCAATCGAAGAGCATTTAATAGTAGAGCTTTACTCAAAATAATAGTTGAAAGTAATATAAAAGGTTTAATCAAAACTTTTAAATTTTACTTAAGAAACCTAGAAGTTTTAAAAAATTTGGGATATATTCTCGAATATTAGGAGGTAAAAATGATAGAATTTGAAAAGCCAAATATTGAATGTCTAGAGGTTGATGATACAAACAATTATGCGAAATTTGTATGTGAGCCATTAGAAAGAGGTTATGGAGTAACAATAGGAAATTCTCTAAGAAGAATTTTACTTTCATCACTTCCTGGATGTGCTATTACAAGTGTAAAAATAGATGGAGTATTACATGAATTTTCTGGAATACAAAATGTAGTTGAAGATGTACCAGAAATAATTGTTAATTTGAAAAATGTAAGACTAAAATTTGATGAAAATGAAGAAAAAATTCTAAGAATAGACTTTAAAGGTGAAGGAGAAGTTACAGCAGCTGATATTATAACAGATGGAACAGTAGAAATATTAAATCCTGAATTACATATAGCTACAGTTTCTGAAGGTGGAAAATTAAAAATGGAAATGACAGCTGACAGAGGTAGAGGATATAATTCATCTGATAAAAATAAGAAAGCAGATCAAGACATATCGGTACTTCCAATTGACTCAATCTATACACCAGTAAAAAAAGTAAATTATCAAGTTGAAAACACAAGAGTTGGACAAATGGTTGATTATGACAAATTAGTAATCGAGGTTTGGACGGATGGAAGTTTAAAAGCCCATGAAGCTTTAAGTTTAGCTGCTAAGGTAATGACAGGGCATTTAGAATTATTTATTGATTTATCAGAAGCTACAAAAAATACACAAGTTATGATAGAAAAAGAAGAATCAAAAAAAGAAAAAGTTTTAGAGATGTCAATTGAAGAATTAGAGTTATCTGTAAGATCATTCAACTGTTTAAAGAGAGCTGGTATTGCTACAGTTGAAGACTTAACAAATAAATCTGAAACAGATATGATGAAAGTAAGAAATTTAGGAAAGAAATCTTTTGATGAGGTAACAGCGAAATTACATTCATTAGGATTGGATTTTGCAAAAGAAGATGAGTAAAAACAAGTTAAAGGAAGGTGAAAGAAGTGGCTACTAATAGAAAATTAGGAAGAACAACAGATATAAGAATGGCAATGCTAAAAACTTTAACAACAGATCTTATCATGTATGGAAAAGTTGAAACAACTTTAGCTAGAGCAAAAGAAGTAAAAGCAATAGCAGATAGCTTGATTGCACTTGCTATTAAAGAAAAAGACAACTTTGAAATGGTAGATGTTAAAGTAGTAAAAGCTAAGTTAGATTCAAAGGGTAACAAAGAAACTGAACTAGTAAAAAGCAAAAATGGCAAAGAATATTTAAAAGTAGTAAAAGAAGAAACTACTGAGAAGAGACAAAAAGATATGCCAACTAGATTAAATGCTAGAAGAAAAATGATGAGAAAATTAAATAAAGTTAAAGATAGTGAAGGTAATAATATAGATTTACCATCAAAACTATTTAATGAAATAGCTCCAAAATATGCTGAGAAGAATGTAGGAGGATATACACGTATTATCAAAGCAGGACCTAGAAGAGGAGACGGAGCAGAAGTTGCAATATTACAACTTATTTAGTAAAAAATCCACCGGAAGGGTGGTTTTTTTATATTACTGAGGAGCGTTTTTAGTTTTTAGACATATAATAAACCATAGGAGGCTAAAAAATGGAATTTGTATTAAATACCATATTTTGGACATTAGCTCTTTATGGTTTATTTGAAATTATAAAAAATATAATATATATAAGTACATACACAAAATTTAAATCAGATGGCATATATTTAATCATAGCGGTAAAAAATCAGGAAAATAAAATAGAAGGATTTTTGCGATCAATGTTATTTAAAATATTATATGGAAAAGATGAATATTTAAAAAACATAATAGTAGCAGATTTAAAGTCAACAGATAAAACAAAAGAAATAGCCAAAAAATTATCAGAAGAATATGAATGTTTAAAAGTAATTAGTTGGAAAGAATGCAAAGATATTATGGACAATGTGGATGAGACATAGGGGACAGTGATTGAATGTTTCATTTTTATGTAGAATTTTGTCGAAATTGAAGGAAGACAATATCTTGAAACCATAGCTTGTTTGTGATAAACTAGAACAAAACAAAATTTTAGGAGAAATACATGGAAATTACGGGAGAAATAGCTAATATTATCTATAAAAATGAAATAAATAGTTATACTATAGCAGAATTTGAAACAGACGAAGAATTAACTACAGTAGTAGGATATTTACCCTTTATAAATATAGGAGATACTTTAAAATTAGTAGGAAAATTCGTGGAACATAAAGATTATGGTAGACAGTTTAAAATCGATACATTTGAAAAAATGCTACCACAAACTTTGGGGGCTCTAGAAAGATATTTAGCAAATGGGAATATAAAAGGAATTGGAGAAAGGCTAGCAAAAAGGATCATAAAAAAATTTGGAGAAGAAACTATACATGTCTTTAAATATGAACCAGAAAGACTAGCAGAAGTAAGGGGAATATCAGAAGAAAGAGCAAATGAAATGGCTGAGAGTTTTATAGAGAACTGGGAAGTTTGGCAGATTGTTGGTTTTTTAGAAAGATTTGGAATTGGTGCAGAACATGCAAAAAAGGTATTTGATTTATACGGAACTAAGGCAATTGAAAAGATTGAAACAAATCCATATGTTTTAATTGATATAGCAAGAGGAGTAGATTTTAAACAAATAGATAAAATGGCACTTGATTTAGGAATAACTTATGACAATGAAAAAAGAGTGATAAGTGGTATAAAATATGGACTTATTCGAGCTACTTATAATGGACATACTTGCGTGCAAAAAGATAATTTAATAGAGTTTGTAATTAAGTTGTTAGATGTAAGTACGGAAAATGTAGAAGATGGTTTCATTAATCTAAAAGCAAAAAATGAGATAGTTATAGAGAAAAGAGAAAATGAAGAATTCATTTATTTATATCATTTTTATCATACAGAGGAAGAAATAGTTTTTCGAATGAAAAGATTGCAAGAATCTAAAAATATCAAAAAAATAGCAAACTTAAATGTAGAGTTAAAAAAAGTAGAAAAAGTATCTAGCATAGAATTATCAGATAAACAAAAAGAAGCTTTAAAGTTAGTAAATGATAATAATGTACTGATTATAACAGGAGGGCCAGGTACAGGGAAAACTACAATTATAAAAAATATCATAGATTTATATGAAGAAAAGGGAAAAAAAGTTGTTTTAGCAGCGCCAACGGGAAGGGCTACAAAGAGAATGACAGAGACAACAGGAAAAGAAGCATCTACCTTACATAGATTATTAGAAATAGGTAAAATTGATGAAGATAGCTTTTATAAGAATACTAGCAATTATGAAGGAGCACCGATTGATGGAGATATTATCATTGTAGACGAAGTTTCGATGGTAGATATGTTCCTAATTAATTATTTATTAAAATGTATCTATCAGGGAACGAAACTAGTGTTAGTGGGAGATGTTGACCAACTTGCATCTGTTGGTCCAGGAAGTGTATTAAAGGATTTTATTCATTCAGGTGAGATTGCAACCATACATTTAGATAAGATATTTAGACAAGCAGCAAGAAGTAAAATCATTTTAAATGCACATAGAGTAAATCATGGAGAAAATTTTCTTACTAAAAGAGAAACGGAAGGAGAAACAGAAGATGATTTCTTTTTTATTAAAGAAAACTCTCAAGAGAAAATACTAGCGCAAGTAGTTTCTTTGTGCACAGGAAGGCTTGAACGATATGGGAATTATGACTTTTTTCAAAATATTCAAGTGTTATCACCTACCAAAAAAGGAATATTAGGAACAAAAGAATTAAATAAAGTATTGCAAGAAAAATTAAATCCGAATAGCAACAATTTACCAGAAAAATCTAGTATGGGAGCTGTTTTTCGTATAGGTGATAGAGTTATGCAAATAAAAAACAATTATGATATTTACTGGGAAAAAGATGTATTGGGAGAAAAAGAAGTTGGAAGTGGAGTATTTAATGGAGAAATTGGAACAATTCTGGAAGTTGACGAAAAAGAAAAACAAATAGAAATAAAATTTGATGATGACAAAATAGCTTGGTATGAATTTTCCGATTTAGATCAAATAGAACATAGTTATGCAATAACCATACACAAAGCACAACGGAAGTGAATTTGATGTGGTAATTATGGTAATACCACAATCTTCCCCCATGCTATTAACAAGAAACTTGTTGTATACAGGGATTACAAGAGCAAAAAAACTATTAATTGTAATTGGTAGCGAAAAAATTGTAGAATTTATGATTCAAAATGAAGATACCAAAAAAAGAAATACAGGTTTAGAATATAAAATGAGACAATAGGGACAGTACTCTAATGTCTCATTTTTTTGTCAAAATTTGTTAAAATTTGCGACGAAAAAATTTGAATTATAGGGGAAGATATAGTATAATAATTTTGATATTATGGAGACTGAGGAAAGGGGCGATAAATTGCCAAGACAAAGTAGAAAATTATTAGGCGAGATAGTATGTCATCATATGGTACAAGGAATTGATAAAGAGAAAATTTTTGAGACAGAAGAAAATAAAAAGAAATATATATTTTTATTAAAAAAGTATTACAAAAAGTTTGACATAAAGATTCTAGCTTATTGCGTTATGGATAATCATGTTCATATGCTATTATATTCGAATAAGATTCAAAATATCAGCAACTTTATGAGACAAGTGAATTCAATATATGCCATGTATTATAATAAAAAGATGCAAAGAGTGGGATATGTATATAGAAATCGATTTAAATCTGTTCCAATGATGACAAAAAGACAGTTGTGGACCTGTATAAAATATATCCATATGAATCCAGTTAAAGCAGGGATAGTAAAAAAAGAAAGTGATTATATTTATTCATCTTATAATGATTATTTAAATAAAACAGGTTTTATTCAGGAAAAAACTTTACAATTTATTTTTAATTCATCTAACAATTATATCGAAAAATTCCAATCAATTGAATATAAAAATTTGAAAATAGAAAAAGAAGAGGTCGATTTAAAAGAGATATTAAAGGAGTTTTTATCAAAAGAAGAATTTGATTTTCAACAAATAAAAAAAGAAAAAAGTAAAATCAAAAAGTTTATTTCTTATTTAATTTCCAATCAATATGAATTTTCAAAAAGAGAGGTGGCAGAACTTTTTAATATTAGTAGGTCCACACTTTACAGGTGGTTATATGATTGAAATGACAAAAAACGACAAAAAAATGAGACAAATAAGACCTGTCCCTTATGTCCTAAATTTAATTTATCCACCAACGTGCGGGATTTGTGGAAAACTAGATGATAATTTTTTATGTAAGAAGTGCTATAAAGTCTTAGAAAGCGAAGCTGAATTTGGAATAGAGCAGTATACAGATGAAGACAAAATATTTGAGCAACATTTATAT
>USQP01000016.1 GCA_900556945.1 uncultured Clostridium sp. | reverse complement strand
ATACGAGATTACTACGCGTCTCGTGGGCTCGGAGATGTGTATAAGAGACAGTGTGTGTATTGTCCTCCATTTTCTCTAACACCAGGCAAATATCCTTTAATATATCCTGGTTCTAATCTTCCCTTTTCAAATGGTGGATCTAATAACTTAATAATTCCATTTTCTTTATCAACTAAATGATTCTCTAAACTTTCCATAGAAATATATTTTTTGTCATTATCTCCTGCTCCTGAGATAATGCTCCAACTTTGAGCTATACTATCAATTCTACACTCATCATTTTCCATACTTCCTAAAACATTACCATCATCCATAAATGCTCTTCTAAACCATCTGCCATCCCATCCATTGGTATTCAATGCTTTTTTTAAGGTCATTTTTATTTCTTCATATTTTTGTGCTAGTTCTTCTTCTCCTTTTTCACGACAAATCGGAATAAATTTATTTAAAATATGATATAAGAAAAATCCTAGCCATATGCTTTCTCCTCTTCCTCTATTTCCAACTGTACTAAAGCCATCATTCCAATCCCCCGATCCAATTTTAGGAAGTCCATTTTCTCCAAAGTCTAAACTTTTTTCAATCGCTTTTATGCAATGTTTATAAATCGTTCCTTGTTCTTTGCTTGGCGAATATTTATCATATCTCTCGTCTTGATTTGGTTCTAACATTTGACCTTGTAAATAGGAAGTCTCTATATCTAAAATACTTTTATCTCCTGTAAATTCTATATATTCTATCGTCAAATAAGCAAGCCATAATAAATCATCTGAAAATCTCGTTCGAATTCCTCTTCCGTGTTTCTTCATGCCACCAGTGAAGAACATCTCCTTCTATAAATTGATTTTTGCTATGTTTGATAATTTGTTGTTTTAATAATTCCGGTTCTAAATATTTTAATCCTAAGGTGTCTTGTAACTGATCTCGAAATCCAAATGCTCCTCCAGATTGATAATATCCGCTTCTTCCTATTAATCGACTACTAATCGTTTGATAAGGAATCCATCCATTCAAAATAATATTCGTTGATTCTAATGGTGTGTATACTTGCAGGCGTCCCAATCGTTCTTTCCAATTATTTTTTACTTTTTCTAGTTCTTGTTTACAATTTTGTATTTTACTATATTTGTAAGCTATATTTTTACAATCGATTATCGTATCTTCTGCTCCTAAAATTATTGAAATTTCCTTGCTAGCAAAACTTTCTAACTCTATTTCAATTTCGTATGCTATACAAGCTTTTTTTCCTAAACTATTTTCGTTATTTAAACTTACTTTTCTTAAAGCTTGTGGGTTGCCAATTCCTCCTTCTCCTAAGAAAAAGTTTTTATCCCCCGTATAAGAAGATATCTTTTCACTACAAGATACATAAACTTTTGTATTTTCTAATTCACTTCGATATAAATTTCTCGCTAAAATAATATTATTATTCTTATCAAAATCAGTTGAAATAAAAGCATTAGATTTTAATTCATCCTCTCCAATTACTGGCTTTATATAATAATACAATTTTATTTTCTTACGATTTGGTGCCGTATTTTTCAAACTTAAAATTCCGATTTTACAGGAATCTTCTTTCGGAACAAATATCGTTAGTTCTTGTTCTACCTCATCACTTTTGTGCAAATATTTTGCATATCCAAATCCATATACAATATTATAATTTTTCTCATCAGGCATTGGATTTAATCCTAATGACCATATTTTTTTATTTTCTTGGTCTTTCATATAAATAATTTCACTTGGAATATCATAACTTGGATTGTTTTCCCAGCTTGTAACTCGGTTTAATCTACTATTTAAATACCAACTATATCCTCCCATATTTTCTGTCACAACACATCCAAACTTTTTATTTGCCATAATATGACTCCAAACCGTAGGTAACCTATTTTCCTTATTTACTTTTATTAAATATTCCTTTCCATCTTCCGAAAATCCGCCATATTCATTATAATATTTCAATCGTTCTGGATTCATTAATATATCGATATCTTCTTTTTCTTCTGTAAATGGTTGCATCCTACTTTCTTCTTCCCCTATTTGCTTGTATTTTTCTAAATATTCTTCTTCCCATTCTTTTATATTGTTTTCTATTCCTCCTTTTCTGCTATTAATAATAATACTTGATACAAATGTTAAAAGTGCTATATCTTTTTTCTCTATCTCTCCTTTTGATAAAGTAAAAATTCCTCCTTTTCTATTTTTCAAATAACTCATGTGTTGATTTAAAATAGATCCTTCTATTTCTTCTTTTACATAGTTTTCATAACTATGTTTTTCTTCATCTAGAATTACAACTTCTGTTTTTATATTCTTCGTTCTAAAAAATTCATAAGCTTTTAATACTTCTCGAATGACATATCCATCATTAACATCTTTAATTTTTACTAAAATAATTGGTAAATCACCGGATATTCCATATTTCCAAAGTTCCTCTTGATGATATAGATTCTCATTGTTCTTCTTTATTATTTGACTTTTTACAGGATTATCAAAAATAAGATAAGACAGCATTTTTTGATAGATTGCAATTTCTTTTCCTTTCAATCTTAAATATCTGCTCTCTGCTTCAACTCTTGCCTTTGAAAGTTCAAATTCTGTTTTTACATTTTGACTGGATTGATATTTTTGTAAATTCTCGTTTACTTTTTCTTTCTCTTCTCCCACCGACAAAATAAAATCAACATTTGTTTCTTCTCCTGGTTTTACTTTTATCGTTCTTTTTAAAGCAATGATGGGCTCTGTTACAAGTCCTATTCTTTTTGATAGAGGAATGGATTTTTTTACCATGTTTGGTAAGCCCAAATTTCCTCTTCCTATAAACTTTTCTTCACTGATTTCATACTCTAAATCCCCAATTGTTTCTCCTTCTGTGGATAATGTTACTCTCGCATATAGTCTTTTTCCATTTGTTGCTCTACTTCTTCTTTTTACCATAATACTTTCATTTTTTTCATCATAATCCAGCATTAAAAATAAATTATTAAAAACAGGATGTGAATAATCTTGTTCTTTTGTGGAAAGAACCGGTTCAAAATAAGCCGTTAACTCTATTATTTCTTCTTCTTTTCCTTGATTTTCTAAAATTATTCTTCTTAATTCTACTGGTTCATTTGAACTTACCGTTGTTTTAATTTTTGTTTTGATATTTCCATTCATCATTTCTTGTTCATCTTTATCTGGCATAAAACTAATTTGATACTTGGTTTCTTTGTGTTCATTATGAGAGTAATTCGAACTCCATATTTTCTTATTTTTAATGTTCTTCATGGTAAAGAAAATACCTTGTGAATAATCATCTGTTGGTTTGAATCGATTTACATAGTAATCCTTATATTTACTAACTCCTTGTCCCTTTTGATTCATAGCAACTACGTAATTTTCATTTGATATAACATTTCCTGTAATAAGTCTTTCGTCAATTTTATGATAAGTAGTTTGAATATAATTTTCATAGTCCTTATATTTTAACTTTTCTACTTTCTCTTTTTTCTCTTTTGTGATAATGAATGTTTCTGGCATTGTTTCCTGTAATAAAATACTAACGGCTTCCATCTCTGGATTTTTCATGAATCTTTTTTGTAAAATCTGATGGTTAAATAAATTATTAATGGATAATAAAATTAATCCTTGATGGTGTGCCATGTAAGTTTTAACAACACTAGAAGTTTTTCCTTTTTCTACTCTTTCTGGAGTAAAGTCAATTGCTTCATAAAATCCAAACTTATGATACATTCCTTCTTTTTCTAATCTTTTTAAGTTCTGTATTGCTTCTTTTGGTGTATCATTGATTGCTAAAATTCCACCATAACTTGAAACCACCAGTTCATCTGCTAATCCTCTTTTTAATCCTAGCCATGGTATGCCGAAAGCTTTATATTGATAGTTCGATTTTAAATCTTTTACATTAAACGCCGATTCTGAAATTCCCCATGGTATATTTAGTCTTTTGGCATATTCTTTTTGACTCATTATCATAAATTTACATGATTCATCCAATAAACTTCCTTCATATCTTGGAATATTGATATTCGGCATTAAATATTCAAATGCCGTCCCAGACCATGAAATAAGTCCCTTATATTTTCCTAACGTAGTTAACGTTCTACTTAAATAATTCCAATGTTTTGATGGCACATCTTTTTTAGCAATTGCCACTAAACTTGCCTGTCTTGCTTCCGATGCTAATAAATCATAATAAGAATCTGTTAATTTATTTTCTTCTATATTAAATCCAATCGAAAAAATTTGTTGTTCTTGACTATATAAAACAGAAAAATCTGTTTCCTTTATTATTTTATCGACAATTTGAATGAGTCCTTCTACTTCTTCTTTACTTGTTTCTTCTATCATCTCTTCTAAAAAAGATTTCACAACATATAAATACCCAACAAAGTTTCCGCTATCTACTGTTGAAATGTATCTAGGAATCAGTGGCTCTTTTGTTTTTATCTGATACCAGTTATATAAGTGCCCATTCCACTTTGGCAAACTTTCAACTGTTAAAATTACATTTTTTAATTTTTCCATAGCCTCTTCTTTTTTTATATAGTTCATGTCATAGGCTGAAATAATAGCAAGCATAGACAAACCTATATTGGTAGATGATGTTCTTGGAACGACTTTTTCTCTTCTATCTTCCTGATAATTATCTGGTATTAAATAATTATTTTCTTTCTCTAAATAAACTTCAAAAAACTCCCACGTTTTTTGACCTATTTCTCTTACATATTCCTTTTCTTTTTTATCTAACTTTTGAATCGCGTTTTCTCTATTTTTATCTTTACTAATCAAACACATTATACCTGGAATAAAACACCAAAAAATTCCTAAAAAAATAGCAAATATATTTTCCTTCATTCCTCCTATTCCAATACTAACAATACCCGTCAATACATTAACTGCCATTTGATTGTAATAAGATACTAAATTAGATTTAGCCTGTTTTTCCGCTTCCTCTGATGTGGTCCATTCTAATAGATGCTTATGGCTAAATAGGACTCGGTACAAAGTAACCAAAATAGCTTTTAATGAAATATATGCTTTATAGGGCAAACATCCCAATGTTAAAATTCCTCTCAGAAATGTTCCCTTTACTCCCGATATTTTAGGGGTAAATGTTTTTTGTTTTTGTTCTCCTTCTTTTTTGAATAGGAAAAAGTTAAACAATTCCAATATAAATGGTGTAATCGTACTTAATAATACTAATAAAATGATGCTACCGATCTTTTTTTGATACAATATTCCTATTATATTTACATATATGATAGAAGCTATTATACTAATTTCTAATAAACTTCTTCTTAAATTATCAAATATTTTATATTTTGAAAGTAAATTAAAAGGACTTTTCGCGCTCATCCATTTTGTGATTTGCCAATCTCCTCTAATCCATCTAGATAAACGATTCATAAAACTATTATATTTAGTTGGATAGCCATCCATCAATAAAATATCTGACACTAAACCGCATCTTAGATAGCATCCTTCTAACAAGTCATGACTTAATACTGTATTTTCTGGTATTTGATTTTTAAGTATCTTAGAAAAAACTTTTAAATCATAAATTCCTTTTCCCGTAAAAATTCCTTCTTTAAAATTGTCTTGATAAATATCCGATATCGCATTCGTATAACAATCAATTCCTCCTGCTCCTGCAAATATTTTAGTAAATAATGTTTTATAACTGATATCTAAATTTATCCCTACTCTTGGTTGCATAATTCCGTATCCATCTACAACGATTCCTTTTTCTTCATCTATTACAGGTTGATTTAAAATATGAGCCATGGCCCCTACTAACTCAAATGCTGAATTTAGAATTAAATCTGTATCAGCATCTAAAGTAATAATATATTTTATATTCTTTAATTCATCTCTAAAACTCAATTCATCTTTATGATTCTTTATTTTTCGTTCTATCGTATTTTCTTGAAATGGATCTTTTAAGTTTCCTAAAAGATATTCATTGAATTGATTTAGCATTCCTCTTTTTCTTTCCCATCCGAGGTAGGAGTTTTCACTTTCATTGAATATTCTCTTTCGATAAATAAAATTAAATATTGGTAATTCTTGTTCTTCTTGCAGAGTATATTTTTTGTTCAATCTTTCTACTTGTTTTAATCCTTCTTCTATTACTTCTTTATCAATTATTTCTTCTTCTTTGCTACTTTCACTACAATCCCCTAATAGGGTAAAATAGAGATTGGGAGACTTATTGGCTAAATAATATACCTCTAACTTTTTCATTAATTCCTTCACTTTTTCTTTGGATTTAACAATTGTAGGTATGACTACCATTGTAGCATTTTCTTTATGAATTCCATTAGAAAAATCCATTTTAGGTATTAATTTAGGTTTTACTATTTTGCTTAAAATATATTGAACCAATTGAATGGATACTTCTGATGCTGGAATGAGAAATACAATAAAAGTTATGATAAATAATCCTATGTTTTTTATCTGATTATTTAATAACATCGCCACCCCTAGCGAAAATACTATGCCCAAAATACTTGTTACTGCTATATAAACTTTTGTTTTTTCTTTTGGATCTAGGGGCATTTTTATTTTACTATCCAATTTATCATATAATTCTTTTATTCCCTTATCAATTAAAAAATACCCTATATGTGCTTGTTTGCTTCCTTCTGGCTTTGTGTTTGCCATTTCCAATATTTTTCTAGTAATATATATTTCTGATATTTTTGTTTTTCGAGATATTTCTTTAATTTTTGTTCTATAATATTCTTTTGTTTTGCTATCCATATTTTCGTACACTTTGGCAGGATCTTGTTTGAGCAATTCTTCTACTCCATTTACTTTTTCAAATATTTCTAAAAAGTTAATTCTTTGTATTTTTTTTATACTCGTGATACTATTTCCAATCGAAACTTTTCGAACGGCTATATCAAAATGTTCTTTTTTTATTACATCTGATATTGTCATTCCTGTTAACTCTACTGCCTCTTCTAATGCATTCAAATAGCTATATCCTTTTTTTCCATAACGTTTTAGGATATATGACATATATTCAATAAATGGATATCGCATATCTTCTAAGATTTTTTTATCTATTTTTTTATTCGGATTATTTTTAAATACCAATTCTGATTTTTGTTTATTTTCCACTAGTCTTTCTACCATATTTTCTGCTTTATATTTTTGTATTTGGGAGCTATATATTTTTTCACATATCTCTCTTATATTTTCTATAATTGCAATTTCAAGAAATAAACCTATGTTCCAAATTTCTTCCATGCTTAAAGTTTTCTTCGTTTGGTAGCTAGCTAAATAATCTTCTAAATCTTTTCTTTCAATTTTATTATCCGTATACGCTACAATTTCAGAGGCCAATACATAAATACGTGCAAATCCTTTATAAGGTCCATTTGCAATTCCTAAAAAATTAGTATACTTTTTTAAGGTCAACTCCTTTTTTATTTGTTTTACGGTTTCTTCTACTACATAAAAGTTATCTAGTAACCATTCTCCTGCAGGATGAATCGTAATTCCTAACTTTAGATGTTCATTCAATAAATAGTATACATCTTGTATGAATCTAAAATTTTCTTCTATATGGGGTACTGGATAAGTATCTTTTTGTGATTTATTTACTAAATTATGGTCTGATGCTATCTTTTGTAAATGTCTTTCTAGTTGTTTTTTATCTAGCATCGTTCCATTTATTTTTAAGATTCTATTTTTCTTCAAAAAAATTCCACTCCTTGCCAATATGTTTTATCCATATTGTTTGCAAAGAGTGGTAATTTTATACATTTTCCTTACCTATCTTATTCTAATTCTATATCTTCTTCTTGATCTAAAGTTGATTTTTTAAGTTGATTGGACGATTTTTCTAAATCTGCTACTTTTGTTTGTTCCACCGAAATATTACCCTTTTCATCAACTTTAATAACCGTTGCTGCAAATTTACTTGTATTCTCTATTTTGTCATTATATTTTTTTAAAATCTCTTTTCTGTCTATATTTCCTTCTTGCAATTGTTGCATAGTATCTTGCATACTAGCAATTTCCTTAATATAATTTGATATCTCCGTAGGAATCGTATTTTCATAAGTAAATATGTCTTTATTGGTATATATATTATTACTTGTTTCTACAGTCTCTCTTGTTTGTCCTTCTTCAGCATGTCTTGTATACAGTTTTATATCATTCTCTGAAACTCCTAAAGTATTAGCTAATTTAGTTTTCGCTGTATCAAATTGAAGAGCACTTATTCTAGGAGCTAATCTTATCATTTCTTCATTGGTTAAATCGTCTCTTTCCAACATTGTCTTAATTTCCTGTATTTCTGATACGATATTATTATTAATTCCTAATATCTCTAAAGTTTCGCCTTCTTCTAGTGCTTGCTCTAACGTTATGGGAGAATTTTGTTGTTGATATTCATTATATACATTTTTAGCTACATTGTATCCTCCTGCAATTGTTACTCCTGCCAAAAGAAGTGCTACAACCTTTTTCTTCACATTTCCTTTATACTTAGTTTCTTTGCTATTTTTCATTTGTCTTTTTCTTACATTTTCGCTTTCCATTACATCCCTTTTTGTCTTAGATGCATTAACTCTTTTCCCGTTTCTTATTTGTCTTTTTCTTTCATTGGCTCTTTTTCTTCTCTTTTGTCGTTCCATTGATTTAGTCATTTCTTCAATTACTTTATTTAATTCTTCTTTTGGTATTCTATCTTCTGTTCTTAAATAATCGTTAAATTGTAATATCTTATTGCTTTTTTCAATTTCATATATATTTTCTTTATATTTGGCTAAAAAATTCTCACGTGCATGATTCGAATTTACTCCCATAACAATATTTCTCCTTTGCATTACTCTATAAATATCTTATACCACTTCTCTATAAAAAATGCAAATATTTTTCTAATATTCTTATTCTTCTATTATACTTTTTATTTTTATGAATAAAAAAAATCTAATTTTGCTCATAAAAATATTCTTGGATTCCATTATAAATTCCCCAAGCTAATCGATTTTGATAGCTATCTTCTAACAATTGCTTTTCTTCTTCTGGATTCGATAAAAAACCACACTCTACAATTGATATTGGTATTTCTACATGCTTCATAATATAAATCGTATCTAATTTCATTGCTACTCTTTTGTTTTCTTTTTGTATGGATTTATTTAAATTCTCTTGTAATTGCTTAGCAAGCTTTATACTATTTTCATCACTTGATTTATAGAAACACTGCCATCCATAATATTGCCCTTGTGGTATCTTATTTAAATGAATCGATACAAATATGTCCGCCGAACTCTCATTACCTATTTTTACTCTATTGTGAATATCTGAAATCTTTTTTTGCTTTAAAGTTGTGCTATCTACATCATAAATTGCATTTTCATCTGAACGAGTTAATATTACTGTACATCCGCTTTGTTCTAATAAGTTTTGCACTTTTAATGCAATTTTTAAGTTTGTTTCTGCTTCTGTTGTACCATTACTACTTTCTGCTCCGTTCATCTGGAATGCCATGTCCTGCATCTATTACTACTTTCTTTCCTGAAACAGGTGTAGCAGTTGTTTGTATTGTACTTTCTTGATTGGCATTATTATTTTCTTCTGTTCGATTATTATTTGCTATTTGAAAGGAAAAGGCAAATAATCCTATTAATAAAGCAGATGCTACTATTTGAATTCTCTTTTTATTAATTGTAACCATTAAAAAACTCCTAATCTAAATATTTATATTATTATTT
>USQP01000015.1 GCA_900556945.1 uncultured Clostridium sp. | reverse complement strand
CTCTAGTTTTTACTTTTTCTAATTCTTTTAAATATTTTTTATAATCGTAATTTTTAGGATCTTTTTGATAATCGTCTATTGCATTTCGATAAGCATTTATTACACTTGCTAAATAATATTCCGTTTTTAGTCTTCCTTCTATTTTTAAACTATCTACTCCCATTTCAATGATTTCTGGTAGCTCTTTAATTAAGCATAAATCTTTTGAAGAAAAAATACTTGTTCCATATTCATTGGTTTCAATTGGCATGAATTCTCCTGGATTGTTCTTTTCTTCTGCATATAAATTATAAGACCATCTACAGCTTTGTGCACAATCACCCAAATTAGCACTCCTACAAGATAAGAAGTCACTTAAGAAACATCTTCCTGAATAAGCAAAACAAATTGCTCCATGAATAAAAATTTCCACTTCCATATCTTTGGGCTTATTTTCCATAATATATTTTAGTTGTTCTTTGTTCATCTCTCTTGCCATTATCATTCTTTTTGCACCATTTTTATACCAAAAGTTGCAACTATGTAAACTTACTAGATTTGCTTGTGTGCTTACATTAATCGCTATACTAGGAGCATATTCCTTTAAAACATCAATTACTCCTCCATCTGCTGCAATAATTCCATCTGGTTTTAATATCTCTAATTTTTTTGCCATCTCTATAATTTCTTTATATTTTTCATCCCAAGCAAATATATTTAGTGTCACATATACTTTTTTTCCTATTTCATGTGCATATTTTATTGTTTTTTCCAAGTCATCATCTTGCATATCTGCTCTTGTTCTTAGAGACAAGGATGATGTACCACAATATACAGCATCTGCCCCATATAAAAATGCGATTTTTGCTTTTTCAAATGACCCTGCTGGTGCTAATAATTCTATTTGTTTCATTTTATTACCTCTTTTTTATGATTTATCTTTTTAGACAATATATATTATATAGACCAAATTCAATATTGTCAACAAGTTCATGGCTTTTCTTCTTTTCTTTTTGTTTATTTTATGGTATAATGTAAGTATACGCTAAATGTGTATGTAGAAAAAATTGAAAGAAAGGAGGTCGACATTCTATGTCGACAACAAAATCGCCTAGTTTAGCAGAGGTGCTTTATTCCGCTCATAGTATACCGGATATACTTATGAAATATGAAAAAGCACTGAGAAACACAGGTGAAATTACTCACTTGGCTCATGCAGCAAAACTTGCTGAATACCGGAATATGATTACCGATAAGAAATTCTTATATAGAATTCGTCAGAATTTTAATGGAATCTATTCCCTTATTGACAAAACTTTTCCAGTTGTAAGGTTTTGCATCGATGGTAGACGAAAGTCACTTATCAGCACAGAGAAAAAAATTCAGAAATTACTTTCTGAAAACAAGTCCTTGGATTTGCTCCGTGACTTATTTGCTTTCCGAATATTAATATTTGGAAAAAATTCGCAGAAACTTATTGATACCTGTTATTCGATTGCCAAAAAAGTAATTGAGTATAACATTGAGAAGGGTCTCACTCTCTGTGAGGCTGATTTAACAAGAGGAACGGAAAATTTCAGTTCAGAAGCTCATCCAACCGTTCTACTACCCAAAAACTCGGGTATTCCCGAGAAATTCCAATATGGTGTAAAGGACTATATTAGCAAACCAAAAGAAAATGGATATCAGTCCTTACACTTAACATTCAGAGCATCCACGGGAGAATGCTTTGAGATCCAAATACGAACTTTTGATATGCATGTTCATGCAGAATCAGGAGAAGCTAATCATTCTGGATACAAAGCAAAAAAATATCCTGGAAATCTTACTTTTGATAAATCAAAAATAAATATTCCTGGATATGGAATATCTCCTGAAGGAGATCTGTTTGATTTCATAGGTCTCGAAAAAGGCCTTGAAATTTTAAAAAGGCAAAAGACCTATTAACTTTCAAAATTTCACCCGCCAAAAGCAATTGCTTAGGCGGGTGTTTTTTACACTTTATTATCTAATTCTACTAACAGCTAATCCGTCTCCTACCTCTAAAATCTCAGTTTCAAGATTTGGATTTTCACTTACTTCTTTTATATACTCCCTTAAATTTCTAACTGCCGTACGCTGCTTATGTTTATTATAATCGCTCATAACATAACCTTTGTATAAAATATTATCTGCAAAAATAATTCCATTTGGTTTTATCATTCTTAAAGCCTCCTTTAAGAAAAATGGATATTTTCCTTTTGCTGCATCGATAAATACCATATCATATTTTTCATTTAATGTAGGTAATATCTCTACTGCATCTCCTCCATAAATATGTATTTGGTTTCCTAAATTCATGTTTTCTATATTAATTTTTGCTTCTTTAATTCGTTCTTCATCACGTTCTATCGTATCTATTATGCCATCATCACTAAGATATCTCGAAAAACAGATTGCTGAATATCCTACTGCGGTACCTATCTCTAATATTCTTTTTGGTCTCAACTGAGTTAGATAATTTCCTATTATCTCTAGTGTATCATCCATTATAATAGGAATATGTTCCTTTAATGCTTTTTGTTTGATTCTTTCTAATTCCTGCATGTTCACTTTATTATCAATCCTTTCTTTGTTATTTATAAATATCTTTCCATCTAAAATAATAAAATTTGATATTTTATGTAAAATGTGTTATAATAATTATTAGCAAATCTTATGTACTCTGATTACTCGGACATCATTGGTTTGACTTTTAAATGTGCTTAAGTGCACAGGAGGAATAAGTATGAATAATCATTACAAAAAAATATTGGCCGAATTATTATTGGCTGATCAAATTGAAACCAAAAATGTCAATGCAATTATTGAAAATTGGGTTGATACATATGAGCCTTTGTCAATCAAAGGCCATCTGAAACAAGGAGCTTTTGATACCATCAAGAAAAAAGAACCTCATCGATTTGTGTCCTATATTCAAGGAGGCAATGAATTTGATGGTAACTCGTTTATCAAAGCAACACACTATTTTATTGCTTTGATAAGGAACTCAGATCCTTCCTGCGTGTCATATGGCATTTATTACGTGTCATAACGATATGCAAAGTACTAAGGCGGGTATTTTCCCGCCTTTTTGCTACTTATTTCATTTACTATTTTTCGTTATCTTCTTCTATCCATCTTTTCAATATTGAATCATTATAAACTTCCTTTTCAAAGTCTGCATTAATTTCTTTTTTGGCTGTTTCATATCCATCCTCTTTATATCTTTCTAAAAAAATCGCTCTTTTTCCTTTTACTTGTGGGGGACTGGGTCTCTTTCTTCTTTCTTCATAATCCATATTTCTAAAAACACTTTCTAGTCTTCTTTTTGCTTTTTGTATTGCTTTACCTTCTTTGGACATACTCTTAGCCATATTCCACTCCTCTATTTATTTCTTGCAGCTCTCTCTCTTTCTTTACTATCTAATATTTTCTTTCTTAAACGAATAGATTTTGGTGTTACTTCTACTAGTTCATCATCCTGAATAAATTCAATTGCTTTTTCTAGTGACATTTGAATTGGTGGTACAAGTCTAAGTGCTTCGTCGGATCCAGAAGCTCTTGTATTTGTTAAATGTTTTTCTTTACACACATTTATACTTAAATCTTCTCCTCTTGAATTTAATCCTACTATCATTCCTTCATATACTTCTACACCAGGTCCAATAAATAAATCACCTTTATCTTGTGCATTATATAGTCCATATGTTACAGATTTTCCTGCTTCAAAAGCTACAATTGTTCCTCTCACTCTTGCTTGAATATCACCTTTAAATGGCTCATAAGAATCAAAAATATGATTCATTGTTCCTTCACCCTTTGTGTCTGTTAAGAATTCTGTTCGATAGCCAATTAAGCCTCTTGCAGGAATTTTGAATTCTATTTTTGTATGTCCTGCCTCTGCTGGTTCCATATTTACCATTTCTGCTTTTCTTCTACCTAATTTTTCAATTACTGTTCCTACTGAATCATCTGGAACATTTACTACTAATAATTCAATTGGTTCGTTTTTTACTCCATCTATATCTTTGTAAATAACCTTTGGTCTTGATACTAAAAGTTCAAATCCTTCTCTTCTCATCGTTTCGATTAATACTGATAAATGAAGTTCTCCTCTTCCTGATACTTCAAAAGAATCAGGTGAATCTGTTTCTTTTACTCTTAAAGATACATTTCTTTCTAATTCTTTAAACAATCGATCACGAATATGTCTTGATGTAATAAATTGTCCTTCTTTCCCTGCAAAAGGTCCATTATTTACACTAAATGTCATAGATACTGTTGGTTCATCAATATCTACAAATGGAATTTTTTCTGGATTGTTAAAATCACAAATAGTATCTCCTATATTAATATCTGAAAGTCCTGCAAGTTCTATTATATCACCTGCTTTTCCCTCTTCTACTTCTACTTTATTTAAACCTACATGAGTATATACTTTCGCAATTCTTCCTTGTGTTATTTTATCTTCTTTTCCGCAAATGGCAACTGGCATTCCAACTTTAATAATCCCTCTTTCTACTCTTCCTACTGCTATTCTTCCTACATAATCGTCATAATCAATATTTGATACTAACATTTGAGCTGGACCTTCTTCGTCACAATTTGGTGCTTGAATGGTATTGATAATTGTTTCAAAAAGGCAAGATAAATCTGTTGTTTCATCTGCTAAGTCCATTTTAGCAATTCCATTTTTTGCAGATGCATACACTACTGGGAAATCCAATTGTTCATCACTTGCATCTAACTCAATAAACAATTCAATTACTTGATCCACAACTTTTTCAGGTGTAGCTCCAGGTCTATCGATTTTATTAATTACAACAATTGGTTTTAATCCTAATGCTAAAGATTTCTTTAGAACCTCTCTCGTTTGAGGCATAGCTCCTTCAAAAGCGTCCACTAATAAAAGAACTCCATCTACTGTTTTTAGAACTCTTTCTACTTCTCCTCCGAAATCTGCATGTCCTGGTGTGTCAACTATATTAATTTTAATATCATCATGCATAACTGATGTATTTTTTGAAAGAATAGTAATTCCTCTTTCTTTTTCTTGATCGTTTGAATCCATTACTCTTTCAGCTACTTGTTCATTTTCTCTAAATACGTGACTTTGTCTAAGCATCGCATCAACTAATGTTGTTTTTCCATGATCTACGTGTGCAATAATTGCTATATTTCTTATTTTTTGGTTGTTCATTTCTATTACTCCTTTTCTATTGGCTAATTGGGGACGGGTACAGATTAACCACTTTCCTCATAACTTAAGACGTTTTTCAATGGTCTTTTTGAAAAACGTCTATTTTCTCTTAAAAAACTTATAAAATTATACACCTATTTGTCTATTTTGTCAAACGAATAATATGATCCATAATTTCATTTGTTACTTTATCTAACGTTTCTTTATCTTTTGCTCCTTTATATTTACTATAATCTAATGGCTTTCCATATGTAATAGTAACCTTCCAATCTCCTTTTTTTCCACCTTTTATCCCACATGGAATTACTTTAGCACCACTCCTTACCGCAAAAAAGGCTACTCCATCTTTTACTTTTTCTCCTTTTGCTAAACCGTTTCTTGTACCTTCTGGAAATAAAGCTAGACAATCTCCATTTTTTAAGGTCTTTAAAGATTCTTTAATCGCTGTTACTTCTTTCGAATCTCTTTTTACTAAAATCGCATCAAAAATAATTCCCAAAAAAGCTAAAAATTTACTTTTGGTTAATTCTTCTTTTGCTAAAAATCTAGTATATCTTCCACAAGTCACCTCGATTAACGGTGGATCTAGGAAACTTCTATGATTTCCACAAATGATAACAGGTCCCTCTTTTGGTATATTTTCTTTTCCTATTATCTGCATTCTATAAACTATTTTACAATAAGCATAAATTGCTCCTTTTACAATTCCTCTACCTATTTTTTTAAAAAACTCTTTCATTTCACTTTTTCCTCCTGATATAGAATAACATACAATTCTTTATCTTTTTTTCTCTACAATCTCTACTACTTTATTTACTACTTCTTCAATTGTCATATTACTTGAATCAATATAGATGGCATCTTCTGCTTGAACCAAAGGTGAAATTTCTCTTTCTGTTTCTAATTTATGTCTTTCCTTTATCATCTTTAGCACTTCCTCATAAGTAACTTCCATTCCTTTTTCCAAATCTTGTTTATATCTTCTTTTTGCTCTTTCTTCTATCGAAGCATCTAAATAGATTTTTACATCAGCATGTGGAAATACCGTTGTTCCTATATCTCTACCTTCCATTATGATATCTTGCATCTCTCCCATTTTTCTTTGTAATGGTGTTACTTTATTTCTAACACAGGCTAATGCTGCAAATTTTGCAACACAAGCATCCACTTCAGGTGTTCTTATTTGATACGATACATCTTCTCTATCCAAAAAAATTTTCTGTTTTTCCCCTTCTCTTTTTATCTCTATCGTTATATCTTCCAATAATTCTTCTATTTTTTTAATTTCTGTACTATCTATATGATTTCTCATTGCTTTTAAAGCTACACAGCGATACATCGCTCCAGTATCTACATTTACTAAATTAAGTTTTTTAGCTACCAATTTAGTTATTGTTCCCTTTCCACTTCCAGCTGGTCCATCTATTGCTACTACAAATGACATCTATTTTCCTCCTTTGAGATTTTGGGGACGGAGCAAAAATTTCATTCTTATTCTCCTATCCTAAAATCTCTTAATATCTCAATATTTAATAATTAAAAATGAAATTTTTGCTCCGTCCCCAAAATCTCATTCTTCTTGTGGTACATAAATATTTTTAGCTACTACATCTAATTCTACTACATTCATTGCTGTTAGTTTTTCAATCTCTTTTTTGGATTTTTTCTTAAAATCATTTAACCCTTCTACCACATTAAAGCCATATACAATACTAACCTCCATATAAATTTTGGCACCTTCTCCAAAGTTTTCTACTCTCGTTTTTAAAATCTTATGAATAGCAGGCGTTTGTACTGCTAAATATTCTAAAATTTGTCTAAATACTAAGTCTGATATAGTGAATTTTCCTAAATAACTAAAAGTAGGTCTTATAATTGATTTCTCTGATATATATGGCTGTTGTCCTTTTCCTTTTGATTTAAAAATTTGAAGTGGATCTAATAAATACCCTGAAAAGTCTTTTTTTATTTCAAAGGTTGGAACTGGTATAACATGTTTTCCTTCTGTTACTCGGATCCTTCTTGCTGTTTTCATTTCTTCTTCTGTTGCAACATCTGTAATATAAATTGTTTCTAAAATTTCTGGTAATCCAAGATTTGCTGCTATTTTTTGTACCATACCATCTGATGTTCCTAATATCAATATTTTTTCTGGTCTATATTTTTTGAATGCTTTTATGATTGGCTCTCTTTCTTTTTCTTCATAAAATAGTGCATGCTTGACAGTAGCTACTTTTGTAGCTGCTTTTTTTGCAGATTCTCCTGCTACTACTTCATTTTCTTTTATTAATAACCCATCATCTATAATAAAATTGATTCCTCTTTCACTTGCTACCATTTGTGCTCGATAGCTTTTTCCCGTTCCAGATGGACCTACAAATGCATATACTTTCATTTTATTTATAAATGGTAATTTTATATCCTTTAATAACATTTCTTTGTCTCCCTATTTACATTTACTTAGCTATTATATCATTTTTATTTTTATTCTACAATAGTTGTTTTCTTTTTCTATCAATTCTACAACAAAAAATCTAGCAAATGAGCTAGATTTTCTGTTGTAGAAAAATTAATGATATTCTCCTACAAAATGACTATTACTTACTGATTTTCTCCCAACGCGTACGTAATGCAAGATTAAGAATCTCTTCTCCATTAGAGAAAGGAACAAAAAGTCCAGCTTCTTTATATCCAGCTTTTCTAAGCGAATCCAATATCCAATATCCCTTGGTTACTCTTGTAGTTCCATCTCTGTAAACAAAGACAACTCTACCATTGTTCGTACAGAACTTTCCAATGTGATCAGGAACTGTGCAGTCAAAGAATGTTTGCTTTATAACAGGGTAATAAACCGTTTCATAATAGAAATGTTTTACTTTAACTCCTGTTTTTGGCATAACCAAACATCTTTCAAGAATTGATTGATCCAAAGCACCTATATTATGCTTGTCGCAATATTCATTGCAATCATGGATGAATTCCTCTTGCTGCACTTTTCTTTGCATATCACGCAACTCTTCCCAACGCTGTTTCTCTTCTTTTGGATAATCACCATTCGAGAAAGGAACGTAGAAATCCTTCTTCGAAAAACTTTCAAGAGCTTTGTATGCTCTTTCAGTTGCAGGAGTAACATAGAAGATATTGTCAATTACATATGCCAGCGTCCCATTATTCGAAGCATAGCTTCCATTGAATGTCGCAACATCAAAATTGATTCTGTCCTCTGCGTTGAACTGTGGATACACTGTAATCATACCCTTGTGCACTCTTACGCTGTCGTTGATGAGATTTTCAATTGTGTAGTTAGCCATTTTTATTTCCTCCTTGTTAAAATTATTTTGTAGTCGATCCATCATGATGCCAAAAGCAAACATGGAGATCTAAAAAAATGGTCTACACTTATATTATACCGCATTTTACATAAAATTGCAAATTTATGTTCTGAAAATTCTTTTAATAATATTAACAATCTTTTTATACCATTTTTCTTCTTTTAAAATCATATGAGACTCTATTTCTTGTTCTTTTACATCTCTCGTAGCACTTTTTCTTTTAAATGTTTCATCTGGATTATACTTTTGTCTCATTTCCTTTTCAATTTCTTGCTCTACTTCAGCTAATTCCTTTGCATCTTTCTCTTGTAATTTTATCCTCTCATCTTCAGAACATAAAAAATCTCTATATATTAATCCTAAGATAATTATTGTTTCATTTTTTAACTTTTGTTTTTCTAGTGGCTCTTTTATATTAGGAAAATATGTTTCCTCTTTTTCTTCTTTTATCAATTCACGAAATTTTTGGGGAATTTTATTTACTAATTCTTTTGGCATTAATTTCAAAATTTCATTTACTTCTGAAAATGCTTCTCTATATTCTTGCTTCAATTTATTACCTGCCTCTCTTTTTATAATTCTTCTCCTTTATAAACTTGTTTATCATTCTCCCTTTCTCTAGTTTTATTGCTAATTGCTTTTATAATATCCGATTTCATTTTTACAAAATATGCTTTTGATTTTCCAGACACTCTATCTATCGCACCATACCATCCTTTGAACCTATTCATCCATTTAGATTCTTGTTGCACATCTTTTTGTAATCCATTTTCTATATTTTGCTCTTGTTTTTCTTCAACCTTACTTTCTATAATTTCTTGATTCTGTATTCCCTTTTCTTCATCATCGAAGTATGTTAAACCTTTCACTTCTATATTATCTATTGGTTTATCTTTTTCTTTGTCAATTAAATCTAAACATTCTTCGATTTTTGCAGAATTGTTTAAATATGTATCTTTATTTTTTACATTTACAATATCAAATAAATATTCATGTGCTTGATAAGCAACCTTTACTAGACTTTTACTCGTAGGTAATGATAATCTTGATACATCTAATCCATCATATTTCCCAAGTCTTACTCTATCTAATTTATCTGAGTCCTTCATATAATTTAATAAATTTTGATATCTCTCTTTTTTTTCATCCTCTAATCTTGCTATAGCTTCTTCATTTTCACTCTTTGATTTAGAATGTTGCTCTATCATAAATTTTATTAATTCTTGATCTTCCTTATTAAATTTTTCTAATCTATTACTATTTTCTTCTAACTTTTTAACACTACTTGCCCCATGTTGTTTATCTTCATTATCATTTTCTCTTCCTATGTCATGATATTGTACCTGTCTCTTATACACATCTGACGCTGCCGACGAAGCTAGAAGTGTAGA
>USQP01000014.1 GCA_900556945.1 uncultured Clostridium sp. | reverse complement strand
GTGGGCTCGGAGATGTGTATAAGAGACAGACATTATACATTAGGTGCTACATTAGGATATTTACTCATTTTAACATAAAATTTTTTTACTAAATGTATTGATTTTTCTTGCTTTTATTAATATAATGATGACAAATACTAATAAAAATGGGGTATTGATATGAGAAAAGGATTGCAGAATTTAGAAAATAATGAAAACAAAAATTACAAAATTATAGCTGTTGATGATGAAGAAGGTATTATCGACTCTTTATCTATCTTTTTAAAAAGATCTGGTTATGATTTTACAGGTGTTACCAATCCGCAAGAAGCAATTGAAAAGGTAAAAAACGAGCATTTTGATTTAATGGTTTTAGACTTTATTATGACTCCTTTTCATGGTGACCAGGTCGTTGAAGAAATTAGAAAGTTTAATAAAGATTTATATATCTTGTTATTAACTGGTCATAAAGATTTAGCTCCACCATTAGAAACAATTAAAAGATTAGATATTCAAGGCTATTGTGAAAAAGGTGACAAATTTGATCAATTACTTTTATTAATTGAGTCTGGTATTAAGTCCATTAAACAAATGAATGAAATTAAGAAAATCAATGATGAGCTGTCAGACACTTATGTAAAACTAGAACATGCTTATCTAGATAGTATTCAAACTTTAAGATATACTGTTGAGGCCAAAGATACTTATACAAGAGGTCATTCTGATCGTGTTTCTGAATTTTCTGTTTTAATTGGTAGACATCTAAATTTACCTGATGCTGATATCGATACTTTAAGAATTGGCGGTCTATTCCACGATATTGGAAAAATTGGTGTGCCTGATTCCATTCTTCAAAAAGAGGCTAAATTAACAGATGATGAATATTCTCAGATTAAACAACATCCAAATATAGGTATTCATATTTTATCACATGCCAAGATTTTTCAAAATATCTTGCCAATCGTTGAACATCATCATGAAAAATATGATGGTTCTGGATATCCGGGAAGATTAGCAGGGCAAAATATTCCTTATTTAGCTAGAATTACATCTATCGCAGATAGTTTTGATGCAATGAATTCTCGCAGATCTTATCGTGATTCCTTACCTATGGATGTAATTATTGGTGAATTTAAAAGATGCAAAGGTACTCAATTTGATCCAGAAATAACAGAGGCATTTTTAGATATATTAGAAAATCATTTTGATGAAATACAAGAAATTCAAGATAAATATTGAAATAAGAGGAACAATAAGTTGTTCCTCTTTTTCTTTTTGTATTCTAAACTTTCATAGAAAGACCTACTTTTTGCCTTTCTTTATCAATTTTAATTACTTTGACTTTTATAACATCTCCTACCGAAACAACTTCAGAAGGATTTTTTATAAATTTATCACTCATTTCAGATATATGCACTAATCCATCATGTTTAACGCCAATATCCACAAAAGCTCCGAAATCAATTACATTTCTTACCGTTCCTGTTAATATCATACCTTCTTTTAAATCCTCTAATTTTAAAACATCGCTTCTAAGAACTGGTTTCGGCATATCTTCACGAGGATCCCTTCCAGGTTTTGAAAGTTCATCGATAATATCAGATAACGTCATTTCTCCTATTTCTAACTCTCTTGCCATCTCAGAAACCTTGATACTCTTTAATTTATTTTTTAAATCTTCTAGTTTTTCCTTGTGCTTTAAATCTTTTTTATCAAATCCTATTTTTGTAAGTAATTTTTCAGTTACTTCATAGCTTTCTGGGTGAACTGCAGTTATTTCTAAGGGATTATCTCCATCTAATATTCTTAAGAAACCAGCACATTGTTCAAATGCTACCTTTCCAAGTTTAGGAACTTTTAATAATTGTTTTCTATTTTTTAATTTTCCATTTTCGTCTCTATATTTTACGATATTCTTAGCAATTGTACTGTTAATTCCTGAAACATAAGAAAGTAGGGATGGTGTCGCTGTATTAACATCGACTCCTACTTTATTAACACTATCTTCTACTACGCCTGTTAAACTCTCAGCCAATTTTTTTTGATTTACATCATGTTGATATTGTCCAACACCAATTGCTTTTGGATCTATTTTTACCAACTCAGCCAATGGATCTTGCAATCTTCTTGCAATCGATATAGCTCCTCTGATCGATACATTGATATCTGGATATTCCTCGGTTGCCAATTTAGATGCTGAATAAACAGAAGCTCCCGCTTCGCTTACAATTACATAATGAACTTCTCTTTTCGTATCTTTTATCATATCAGCAACAAACATTTCTGATTCACGTGATGCTGTTCCATTTCCAATGGCTATCATATCTACTTTATCTTTTTCAATTAATTTTAGAAGTTCTCTTTTTGCTCCTACCACATCATTTTGAGGTTCAGTTGGATATACTGTGGTATAATCTAAAACTTTTCCTGTTTCATCTATTACTGCAATTTTACAACCTGTTCGATAAGCGGGGTCAAATCCCATTACTGTTTTTCCTTTAATTGGTGCCCCTAATAATAATTGTTTAGAATTTTTTCCAAAAACCTTAATTGCTTTTTCTTCTGCCTTTTCTGTTAAATCAGAACGTATTTCTCGATCAATAGATGGTTCAATTAATCTACTAAAACTATCTGAAACTGTTTCTTTCAACATATTTGCAAATTGCGTTTCACCTTTTAAAATATCTTTCTCAATATATGTCAAAATTTTATCCTCTGGTTTGTCTAAACTAACCTTTAAAAATTTTTCTTTTTCTCCACGATTGATTGCTAAAATTCTATGACTTGGTATATATTTGATAGCCTCTTGATAGTCATAATACATTTCATAATTTGATTTTTCTTCTTCCTTTACCGCTTTTGTTACAACAAAACCTTGTCGATAGCATTGTCTTTTAATTTCTTTTCTGTATTTTGCATGGTCAGAAATATTTTCAGCAATGATATCTAATGCACCTTGAATAGCATCTTCTACTGTCTCAACTACTTTATCCTTATTTTTCTTATCTTCTTCTGATAGCTTATCGATATTTATGTATTCTTTTGCAATTTCTTTTATATCTTTTTTTTCTTCTTGCGCCATTATAATTTCTGCTAAAGGCTCTAACCCTTTTGCCTTTGCTACTGTCGCCCTAGTTTTTTTCTTTTGCTTGTATGGTCTATAAATATCTTCAACTTCCGCAAGTGTTTTAGCAGTAGTTATTGATTGTAAAATTTCATCCGTTAATTTTCCTTGTTCATCAATTGACTTAACAACTTCTTCTTTTCTTTGTTCTAAGTTTCTTAGGTAACTTAGTCTTTCGCCTAAATCCCTAAGGATTTCATCGCTAAGTCCTCCTGTTACCTCTTTTCTATATCTTGCAATAAATGGTATTGTGTTTCCTTCATCAATTAATTGAATTGTGTTTTCTACTTGTGTCGGTTTGATATCTAATTCTTCTGCTATTGTTCTTATAATTTTTTCCATTGTTCTTCCTTCCTTCTCTGAGTTTGTTTTAGAATTTTATTTATTCCATTCCTAAATATTCATTATAAGTAACTTCTCGATCAATCACTTGTCCATCTTCTTTGATATCAATAATTCGATTTGCTACTGTTTGAGTTAATTCATGATCATGTGAAGTGAATAAAATATTTCCAATAAATTTTTTCATTCCTTCGTTTACTGAAGTGATACTTTCCATATCTAAATGATTCGTTGGCTCATCAAAAATTAAGAAATTTGCTCCCGATAACATCATTTTCGATAAAACGCATCTTACTTTTTCTCCTCCTGATAACACCTTAACTTCTTTTAACGCTTCATCTCCTGAAAATAGCATTCTTCCTAGAAAACTTCTTACATAAGTTTCATCTGGATCTTTTGAATATTTTCTAAGCCATTCTGTGACATTCTCATCTGTGTTAAATAAATAATTATTATCTTTTGGGAAATAGTTATTCGTTATAGTTGTTCCCCATACTAATTCTCCTTCATCTGGTTCTAATTCTCCTGCTATAATTTGAAATAATACCGTTTTGGCTAATTCGTTATCAGCTAAAAATGCTATTTTGTCTCCTTGTTTTACATCAAAGGATACCTTATTTAATAATTTTGTTCCCTCTATTGTTTTTGATATGTTTTTTACTTGTAATATCTCTTTTCCTGGTTCTCTATCTGGCTTAAAATCTACATATGGATATTTCCTATTAGATGGTTTGATATCATCCAATTCTATTTTTTCCAGGGTTTTCTTTCTAGAGGTTGCTTGTTTTGACTTTGAAGCATTGGCACTAAATCTAGCAATAAAGTCTTGTAATTCTTTCATCTTTTCTTCTTTCTTTTTATTTTGCTCCCTTGCTTGTTTTAATGCTAATTGACTTGATTCATACCAAAAATCATAATTTCCTGGATATACCTTTATTTTTCCAAAATCCACATCTGCTATATGTGTACAAACTTTATTTAAGAAATATCTATCGTGCGATACTACAATTACAGTATTTTCAAAATCCATTAAGAAATCTTGCAACCAATTAATACTTTTTAAATCCAAGTCGTTAGTAGGTTCATCTAATAATAAAACATCTGGATTTCCAAATAAGCTTTGAGCAAGTAAAACTTTTACTTTATCTTTTGCTTCTATTTCTTTCATAAACTTGTAATGATTCTCTGGAATAATTCCTAAATCATTTAAAAGTTTTGCTGCATCTGATTCTGCATTCCATCCATCTAGTTCACTAAACCTTTCTTCTAATTTAGCAGCCTTCATACCATCTTCTTCAGAAAAATCAGGCTTAGCATATATTTCTTCTTTTTCTTTCATAATATCATATAATTCTTTATTTCCCATTATTACGGTATCAATTACAGAAAATTCCTCATAAGCAAAGTGATCTTGCTTTAAAACAGATAATCTTTCTCCTTTATCTATACTCACATCACCTTTACTTGGTTCTATTTCACCAGATAGAACTTTTAAAAAAGTAGATTTTCCTGCTCCATTAGCACCGATAATTCCGTAGCAGTTTCCTTTTCCAAAACGAATATTGACATCTTCGAATAATACTCTTTTTCCAAACCTTACGGTAACTCCATTCGCACTTAACATTTCTTATCCTCCTAATTTCAAATCTTTCGTATTATATAATATTTTCTAATTATTTTCAAGTATGTTAAAGGCACTCTTTTCCATTGAAAGAATGCCTTATCTACTCATTATTTTTTATATTATAATAAAAAATATATCTACTTTTTATCATCCTACTTAGAATTTAGTCATCAAACAATAATTTAATGCCCCATAATCCTGATAAGCCTACTAACCCGTAAATAATTCTTGCTATTAGAGTCATATCTCCAAATATGGCAGCTACTAAATTAAAATGAAAAATTCCAATTAGCCCCCAGTTAATAGCCCCAATTATAATTAAAACTAAAGCTATTTTATCAATTACTTTCATATTTCTTTCTCCTCTCAATTTTGTTTTTTGTTTTTATTATATGCTGTTTTATTTTAATTATACATTTTGTTGAAAAAAAAACTCTTTTGTGATATTTTATTGATATAAAAAAATAAAAGGGAGTATTTTTATGAAAAAAAATTTGAACAATTACAGTCATATAAATTATAAAAAATATTTTAAAAATTTTATCGTTTTTTTACTAATTTTAGCCATTTTTTTAATTGCTCTTGCCATTTTTTATGATCAAAAAAATAACCATGAATCTCAAGACATTTCTGCTACCAACATCAATCATAACAATCATTCAGAATTGTCCGATTCTGAAAATCAAGAAGAAGAGGATACAACATTTACCATGACAGCCATTGGCGATGTCTTATGCCATAATACACAATATTGGGATGCTTATAATAAAGATACAGATACTTATGACTTTTCTTATGTATTTGAAGATATCAAACATTATTTTGAAGCTACCGATCTTTCAATAGGAAATTTAGAAACAAGTTTTGCTGGGAAAGAACGCGGATATAGTAATTATCCAACCTTTAATTCTCCCGATTCTTTAGCTTATGCCTTAAAAGAAATGGGTCTTGATATGATTACAACAGCGGGAAATCATTGTTTAGATATGGGCTTTAGTGGTTTATCGAAAACAATTGATGTTTTAGATGAAGCTGGTCTGAAACATCTTGGAACTTATAAAACCCAAGAAGAACGAGATCAAATTTTTATTACAGATGTAAAAGGTGTAAAAATAGCATTTATTAATTATACCTACGGAACAAATGGCATTCCAGTTCCATCTGATAAAGAATTTTGTGTTAATCTGATTGATAAAGACTTAATAAAGAAAGATATTGAATCTGCAAAATCGCAAGATGTTGATATGATAGTAGCTTGTATGCATTGGGGCACAGAGTATAGAACGACGGCAAATGCAGAACAAGAGGAATTAGCTGATTTCTTGTTTGAAAATGGTATAGACGTTATTTTAGGAAATCATCCTCACGTATTAGAACCAATGGAAAAAAGAACGGTTACTCTAGAAGATGGAACGACAAAAGACGGTTTTGTTATTTATGCTTGTGGTAATTTTATTTGTGACCAAAATGCAGAGAACACCAGAAATTCTATTATTTTGAATTTGACTATAACCAAACATTCTGATGGAAAAATTACAATAGATAAAGCAAATTACATACCTATTTATATGTATAAGGGAGCTTCTTCTAAGTTAAAAAGAATGAAAGTATTAGATATTGAACAATCTATTCGTGACTACGAAAATGGCATGGATACTTCGATTGGGCAATCTACTTATCAAGATTTGAAAGTTCAACTTGAAAAAATAAAAAATATTGTTGGACCAGAGTTTTAAAGTAAAAAGTATGTGTAATTATTACACATACTTTTTTATTGTAATCTTCTACTGATAAAAATTTATAATTTAATTGTTCGCTAAAAAATGAATTGAATTTTTTATAAAATCTATTTCTTTATTCGTTAATTTATCAAAATCATCCGAAATGTCTTCCATAAATGAATTAAATTGATTTTCAAGAGCAGGAGTTAGTATCTTTCCAGTAGGAATATTTAAAGCTTCACATATATCCAAAAAAATCAGTACATTTGGTATTTTATTTCCCATTTCTATATTATATAAATAATTAGGAGAAATATTACTTTTTTCAGCAAGCTTTTCTCTTGTATATCCACGTCTTTTACGAAATACATAGATTTGTTCTCCTACTTTTTTCATTCGCTCTGATTTTACTTCTTTTTCTTTCATGGAACCTCCATTGTTTCTAGAATCACCTTTTATTTAATTATAGAATGAACAATTTAATAATAAAATAATCAATAGAGTTAAAAATTGCATAAAATTATTTCTATCGTATTGACTTTTTGTTTCTAAAGAATTAAAATTAAGAAAAGTTTATGTCGAAAGATATAAAATCTTGAAAAAAAAGAAAGAAAAAAAGGAGGTTTTTTTATGGGATTTATAAAGGCATTTACAGGAGCAATAGGAGGAACTTTTGCCGATCAATGGAAGGATTTTATTGTTCCTATGTCAGGAGTTCCAGCAACAGCAGGTATTTATCCAGCAGTACCACAAGGTACAAATGCAGGTAGGGGTTCTAACACAAAAGGTTCTGATAACATTATTTCAAATGGAAGTAAAATAGTTGTACCTGAAGGAATGGCTCTTATAACAATGCAAGAAGGAGCAATAACAGGATGTATTACAGAACCAGGAGGATTTATCTATTCATCGGACGACCCTAATTCAAAATCAATTTTCTCAGGAGACGGAATGGTATCATCTCTCATTACTCAAAGTTGGGAAAGATTTAAATATGGTGGACAACCAGGTTCTCAGCAAACAGCATTCTATGTGAATTTAAAAGAAATACCAAATAATCGATTTGGAACACAATCAGAAATTTACTGGGATGATGCTTATCTAAATGCTCAAGTAGGTGCAGTAACAAGAGGTACTTATACATTAAAAATAATTGATCCTATTTTATTTATAAAAAACTTTGTTCCAGCAACATATTTATCAGATGGAGAAGTTTTTGATTTTGCAGATATGGATAATGACGCGGGAGCTCAATTATTCAACGAAGTTGTAAGTAGTTTATCTGCTGCTTTTTCTAACTATACAAACGATCCTGATAAAGGAAATCGTATTACAAAAATACAAGGAGATCAAATAGGATTTGCAAAAAGTCTATCACAAGCAGTTGAAGAAGGTTACCAATGGAAAACTGACCGTGGACTTGAAATCGTAAAAGTTGCCATTCAAGCAATCGAATATGATGATGATACAAAAGCATTACTAAGTGATGTAAAAAAAGCAGATGCTTTATCAGGAGCTCGTGGAAATTCTTTTATGCAACAAGCAGTTAGCCGTGGATTCCAAGCTGCAGGTGAAAATCCAAATGGTGGAGCAGGAGCAATGGCATTTATGGGAATGGGTATGAACGCTGTTGGAGGTGCTGTTGGAGGAATGCAACAACCCACTCAACCTACCAGTACACAACTAGAGGAAGATCCTTATGAAAAATTAGCAAAATTTAAAAAAATGCTTGATGAAGGATTAATTACACAAGAAGATTATGACGAACAAAAGAAAAAACTTTTGGGGGTGTAAATCGTGGCACTTAATCAATTATTAAACAATGATGAACCAAGGATTGTAAAAACAGATGAAGGTTCAAAAGATGGACAAAATAAATGCCCTCAATGTGGCTCAACAGACATATCTGTAAATACCAAAACAGGTAAACTAAGATGCAATTTTTGTAGACATGAATTTGAACCCGAAAAAATACAAGGAATGGAAACAGATATCACCAAACTAGAAGGCGAAATCATGGGTTCAGGAACACAAGATATTGTAGAAGATGCCCGGAAATGTCATAACCTTTAAGTGTAGTAGTTGTGGTGCTGAAGTTGTAATTGATACATCAGAAACTACTACCGCTAGATGCCACTGGTGTCGAAACACTTTGTCTGTTAACCAACAAATCCCAAATGGTGCTATTCCTGACATAGTTTTACCATTTAACTTAACAAAAGCAGAAGCAAAAGAGCAAATTGAAAACTTTGTTGGGAAAAGAAAATTTTTCGCTCATCCAAAATTTAGAGAAGAATTTTCAACTGACAATATCATGGGAGTTTACTTTCCTTATATGGTAGTAGATATTAATTCACATGCTCACTTTTCAGGGCAAGGAGAACATGAGGTTAGAAGATACACACGTGGAAACGGGGATAATAGAAGAACTTATTATGATGCTGATTTATATGAAGTAGAACGTGATTTTGATTTAACAATGGAAGGATTAACAGTTGAATCAAGTTCCGATAAATTAAAGAAACAATCTAATAAAACGAATAATGTTATAAATAGCATTATGCCATTTGATATTGAAAACAGTGTGAAATACAATGCCAATTACTTAAAGGGGTACACTTCCGAAAAGCGTGATACGAATATTGATGAATTAAGACCTTTAGTAGATACTCAGAGTAAAGATATAGCAAGATTTGCAGCAAATGAAACACTAAAAGAATATGATCGTGGTGTCAATTGGCAAGTGGAACAACTAGATGTAAAAGGTAAACAATGGAAAACAGCCTATTTGCCAGTATGGTTATATAGTTACCAACAGAAAAAGGGTGAAAATGATAGTATATTACATTATGTAGCCGTTAATGCGAGAACAAAAGAAACAATGGGAAGTGTTCCAATCCATATGCCAAAATTATTAGGTATTTCTGCTGTGGTAGAATTATTAGGATGGCTTGCCACTTTGATAATGGATTTTGAATATGAGTGGCTATTCCTATTATCAGGCATCATATATTTCTTTGTAATGTATTTAAGATATAGAAATTCAAATGCAAGACATCATCATGAAACAGAAACCAAGAAGAGAATGTTTAATTTAAGAAAAATTGATAATTTTATCAAACATGAAAAAGGACTTTCTAATTCAAGAATGATAGGTGCTAATAACACTAAAGTTAGTGGACAGAGTATAAGTGAAACCATGCTTAATTCATTTACAAATTTTAAATAGTTATTAAAGTTTAAAAAAATAAAGGAGGGGGGATGAATCATGAATAACATAATAGAAAAATGTAAAACAACAAGAATCTTAGGAGCAATAGGAATCGTGGGGCTGATATTAGGTACGATAATGCCTTATGTTAAATATAACATATTTGGATATAAATATTCAGTTTCTTTATGGGGATTCTGGGAAGGTAAAATTATAATGCTTTTAGCAATAGCTAACCTATTATTTATATTTAAAGATTTAGTAGAAAAGTATGTTCCATCTTTATTTAATTCCAGTATAGGAAGAAAAATAAAAGATTGTGAAAATCCAAAATTTTCACTTATTCCTACTGTTTTAGTAGCAGTATTTGCTATCTATCTAACATCAACTTTAGGAATTGATACATTTCAATATTATAATATAGGTTTTTATTCACTGTGGATAGGGACAATATGCCTTGTAGTTTATGCATTTTTACATAAAAAAAATGATAACTTTGAAATGAAAATATAATTATCATAATAAAAAAAGAAAGTTGAGAAAATATGAAAATATTA
>USQP01000013.1 GCA_900556945.1 uncultured Clostridium sp. | reverse complement strand
GCAGCGTCAGATGTGTATAAGAGACAGGATAAGATTAAGATAGATGAAAATACTTCAAATTGTAATTTAACTTATGGACTAGGAGAGATACTTACAAATCAAGTAACTATGAAAGCAAATAAAAAAATTAAAATTACAATTGATAGCAAAACAAATAAAGAACTAATGTTAGACTTTAAATTCAATAAAGAAAATGTAAATTTAGTAGATTTAATTGAGATGGTTGCAAATGAAGGAACAAGAGCAACTATTATTTTGAAATATGAATCATCTGAATGCATAGAAGCATTTCATAATGGAGTATTTAAATTACGAGCTAAGAAAGATTCAAAGGTAAACATTATTCTTGTAAATTTAATGAATCAAAATTCTAACAATTTTATGGCCATTGAAAATAATTTAGAAGAGAATGCAGTTGTAAATTATACCATTGTGGATTTTGGAGGAAAAAATAGTATTACTAATTATTATTCAAATTTACAAGGAGATAAATGCGATAATCAATTAAATACAATCTATCTAGGACGAGATAATCAATTATTTGATTTGAATTACATCGGAGAACTAAGAGGTGAAAAGTCAAATATAAACATAGAAGTGCAAGGAGCTTTAAAAGATAAAGCGAAAAAGAACTTTAAAGGAACGATTGATTTCAAAAAAGGATGTAAAAAAGCAACAGGAAATGAAAATGAAGCTTGCATGTTATTATCAGACACTGCTAAGTCGATTGCATTACCAATGCTTCTATGTTCAGAAGAAGAAGTAGAAGGGAATCATAGTAGCAGTGCAGGCAAAATAGGCGAAAAAGAACTATTTTATATTATGAGTAGAGGTTTTGAACAAAAAGAAGCAATGAAACTTATGGTTAAAGCTAGATTTAATAAAATACTTACTCATATAAAAAATGAGGAATTAAAAGAGAAAATTTTGAATGAGATTGATAGGAGGTTAGATTAGTACACCAGCATGGACAGCTGATCAGCATAAATTAGTTAAATAGGAAAAGGAGAAATAAAATGGATATAAAATATAGAATAGCAAATGAAAACGATATTGAAGATTTAGTTAATTTTAGATTAAAATTAAACAATTATGAATATGGAGGAGAAAAAATCGAAAACGAGGATCAATTAAGAAAAAATATAAGAGAAGTTCTAAAAGAAGAACTAAATAGGACAATATATTTCTTTCTAGCATTAGATGGAGATAAAGTAATTGCAGGTAGTGCGATTATAATTCAAAGAGTAATACCATTTTCTACAATACCTAATGGTAAAATAGGTTTTATCACAAGCGTTTTTACAGATGAGGAATATAGAAGAAGAGGAATTCAAAAAGAGCTTATAAAAATGACATTAGATTTAGGAGAAAAACAAGAATGTAAAAGAATAGAATTAAATGCAACTAATCCACATGCTGTTAAGCTATATGAATCCTTTGGATTTAAGAGGATGGACATAAAATTTCGATTAGAAATAAAATAGTCTAATTAAGAGAGGAAAAACAAAAATGAATTCAATTAAAATAAAAAAAGATTTTCCAATGTTACAAAGCAAAAATATTACATACTTAGACAGTGGAGCAACCACACAAAAACCAATTCAAGTCATAAAAGCAATAGAGGAATTTTATGAGAAATACAATGCGAACCCACATAGAGGAGCATACTCTTTAAGCATGGAGGCAACAGAAGTTTATGAAAATACTAGAACAAAAATAGCTAAATTTATCAATAGCAAACATAGAGAAGAAATTATATTTTCAAAAAATGCAACAGAGAGTTTAAATTTAATAGCTTATTCTTATGGATTGGACGACCTAAAAAAAGATGATGAAATTGTCATTTCCATTATGGAACATCATTCTAATTTAGTTCCTTGGCAAAAAGTAGCAAAACAAACAGGAGCTAAGTTAAATTATATGTATAGCAATGAACAATTTGAAATATCAGATGAAGAAATAGAAAACAAAATAACAGATAAAACTAAAATAGTTGCAATTACACATGTTTCAAATGTGCTTCGGAACAATAAACAACATAAAGAAAATGATAAAACAAGCACATAAAAAAGGAGCTATTGTTATTATAGATGCCTCACAAAGTATACCGCATATGAAAATAGATGTACAAGATTTAGATTGTGATTTTTTAGTATTCTCTCGGACATAAAATGTTAGCACCACTTGGAATTGGAGTGTTATATGGTAAAAAAGAAATATTAAATAAAATGACTCCTTTCTTAATGGGAGGAGATATGATAGAATATGTCTATGAACAAGAAACTACATTTGCACCACTTCCAAATAAATTTGAAGCAGGAACACCAAATGTAGAAGGAGTAATTGGTTTAGGTGCTGCTATTGACTATATAGAAAAAATTGGCTATGATAAAATCCATGAAATAGAACAAGAAGTAATAGAATATGCAAGACAAGAACTATCAAAATTAGGATATTTAGATTTATATGTAACACCAAATAAAGAAAATCACTCAAGTGTAATATCTTTTAATATAAAAGGAGTACATCCACATGATGTAGCAAGTATTCTAGATTCAGAAGGAGTATGTGTAAGGTCTGGAAATCATTGTGCACAACCACTTATGAGGTTTTTAGGTATAGATTCTACTTGTCGAGCAGGTTTTTACTTTTATAACACAAAAGAGGATGTAGATAAGTTGATAAATGCTTTAAATAAGGCTTATGAGATGTTTAGGAAATATATTACAAAATAAAATGATAAATATTGACTAATAGATAAACACATAGTATAATCTTTGCAGTTGGGAAGTTAACCTTCTTTAAGCATAAGTGCATAGACTGGTAAGCTATGCATAAAATGCTTACTAATCTATGCATTTATGCTTTTCATAGCTTAAATGTAAATTACGTAAGAAGGAGGTTAATAGCTATGGATTTAATAAAAATTTTATTAATGATGATAGCTTTCTTTTTAGGACTAGCATTTTTAGTACATATTTGCTCTAGAAAGAGATATGCATTAAAATACAGTTCTAAAAAAAGAAAAATAGAGATCTATCCGATAGACAGATCTCACACCAACTAATAAGATAAGGGCTTTTGCTCTTGTCTTTTATATTATTATATTAGCATAAAATAAAAAAAATGTCAATTAAAAAAGAAGGGTAAAGAGATAATGGATGATTTAACAGAAGTTTATAATGAATTAATTATGGAACACAGTATGAATTCCTATAACAAAAAGAAATTAGCAAATGCAGATTATTGTGAAATAGGTCATAATCCAAATTGTGGTGATGAAATCACATTAGAATTAAAACTAAATGGAGATATTATAGAGGACATGGCTTTTTCTGGACATGGATGTGCGATTTCACAAGCTTCTACCTCTATTATGATAGATACACTAAAAGGAAAAACGATAGAAGAAGCAAAAGAAATAATAAAAACTTTTATTGAAATGATAAAAAGAGAAACAACTGATGAGGCTGAATTAAAAAAACTAGAAGATGCTATAGCCTTTAGAAATGTATCCAACATGCCAGCAAGAGTAAAATGCGCTTTACTTGCTTGGCATACAATAGAGCGGAATGTTAAATGAAACAAATTGACATAAAGGTGAAAGTTTGCTATAATTTAAACGTAGCCAAAAGAGCTATAATACTATTGAAAGAGGGTCATTAAATGCTAATAACATTCGTGACGGGAAGAAGTTTACCTTTTGAAGAAGGAGATGTAAAATATCGGTATGCAGAATTGGCATATGAAACTACTGCTAATGATGATAAGGTAATAGTTTATGGAAATTCTGACGATATATCGATACCAATTTGGGGAGAGGATGTCTATCAAGAAAACATAGAGGAAATTAAAAAAATTGCCATGAACAAAAAAGTAAAAGTTGTTGTATCAATTCCTATTGGATATTTTCGTGATTTTCTCAGAGAGGATAGAGAAAGTGCAACAATGTTAGTAACTGAAAGCGACACAATTCTTTACTATAGAATTGTCGGTCAGGATGGTTGTTGCTTGCTTATTTCAGAAGAGTAAGTATAACTCTTTCATCCCGCTAGATTGTAAATAAGATTTAGCGGGATTACCATTTATATAATAAATAAAAAGTATAGAGGTCAAAATTAAAATGGAAAATAAAAAAGTATTAATTCGGAATGAGTGGAGGCGTCGATAGCAGTGTATCAGCACTACTCTTAAAACAAAAAGGATATGAAGTAATAGGAACAACGCTAGAATTATTTGCCGGTAGTAGTTGTTGCAATACCAATACTTATTTAGACGCAAAAAATGTATGCAATTCAATTGGAATACCACACTTTACCTATGATTGTAAAGAAAATTTTAGAAAATATATTATAGATGATTTTATTGATTGTTATGCTAATTGTAAAACACCAAACCCATGTATTGAATGTAATAAACACATGAAATTTGGATATATGTGGGAAAAGGCAAAAGAATTGGATTGTAATTATATAGCAACAGGTCATTATGCGAAAACAGAATATAGCGAAGAATATCATAAATGGGTATTAAAAAAATCGAAAGCGGGTAAAAAAGACCAGAGTTATGTTCTATGGAATATGCCAAAAGAATTAATGAAACATGTATTATTTCCACTAGCTGACTTTGAAAGTAAAGAGCAAATAAGAGAAATTGCAAGAGAAAACAATTTAAGAGTAGCTAATAAACCAGATAGTGAAGATATTTGTTTCGTTCCAGATGGTAATTACAAAAAATTCTTAGAAAACAATTCTAATATCAAGCCTAAACAAGGAAATATCGTAAATTCGAAAGGAGAGATTTTAGGCAAACATACAGGCTTATATCATTACACAATAGGACAAAGAAAAGGTCTTGGAATATCTTATAAGGTGCCATTATTTGTGCTAGGATTTAATAAAACGAAAAATGAAGTAATTGTAGGAGAAGAAAAAGAACTATACAAAAGAGAAATTACGGTAACAGATATTAATTTACTTTTAGTAGATGATATAAAAGAAGAAATGGAAGTAGAAGTAAAAACTAGATATTCATCAAAGCAAGCAAAAGCAAAAATAAAACAAGAAGGGGATAAGATAAAAGTGAACTTCTTAGAACCTCAAAGGGCAATTACACCAGGACAATCAGCAGTATTTTATGTGGGAGATATTGTCTTAGGTGGAGGAAAAATAATATAAAACTGATACTTTTGCTTAAAAAAGTTTTTTAAAGATTATAGTAGAATAAAGTCGAAAAAGGAAGAGAGGACACAAACGAAACAAAATGAAAAAAATAAAAAGCGAAAATAAAATACTGATTATGCTAGCACTTTTCAGTATATCTATAGGACTATGGGGGAACTTTAGGCAACTATGGATGCAAGATAATAATTTTATACCATCACAGATAAGTAATATAATAAGTATAGGAACATTTATAAGTGTAATTGGAATTCTATTTGTTGGAAAACATATACAATTAGAAAAATTAAAAAGATGTATAACAGTTGCTATTGGAATTAAATTTTTAAATTCTATCCTATTATATTTTTTCAATAAAACAGGATTTGATAATGTAATCAATCTATCCATAGTAATTGATATAGTAATGGAGTATATTGTAATAACAAGTATATACCCATTAATCACTACAATCGTAAAAACCAATACAGTCTATAGCAAAAGAAAATTAACAGAATATTTATTTAGGGATGTAGGAATCTTAGTTGGAGGATTATTAATAGGAAAGAGCATTTTAGGTACCAATATAGACTATAATGCATGTTTAATGATATCTAATATTTTTCTAGCAATAGCAATACTGGTGATGCTAAAAATAGAATCTCCCAATGCAGTAAAAAATGTAAGAAGAGATTTTTCGATATTAAAATATGTCTCAAAAGATAAAATGTTAATCATATATCTAATTTATGCTTTTTTAAGTGCAATGGCAATGTCAACAGGATTAGGATTAAAGATGTTAACATTAACTAATTATTTTGAATTTTCGGATAGTGTAGCTACCAATTATTTGTTAATAATAGGATTGATTTCGGATGTATTAGGAATCATAGCACTTAAATATTTAACACCCAAGAATGATTATATAACCATAACCATAAAATTTGGCATAAGATTTGTAGGATATACCATTGCATTTTTCTCTGATAATCTTTTATTAACTTTTATAGCAATTACTTGGTCAATTTTAATTGGACCAGCATATGAAAATGTTTGTGATGGACCATATATAAATTCGGTTGAAAATGAATATCAATTACAATTTACTAATTTTAGATATGTAATCCGATTTTTAGGTGAAGCAGTTGGTGTGTTTTTCTGTGGATTAATGTATGAATTAGGTCTAAAATATATGTTTGGATTATCAGCATTTTTCATGATTTTTCAACTAGCAACAGCATATGGATTAATCTATATGAGACAACATGGTTATGAAAATAAGAGGGAAGACGATAATTATATTAATAAAATGAAGAAAATTATGACAATAAATGAGACAAAAGAGTATAGCGAGAAAAACTAAAGGCGGAACAGAGAATTATGTTAGAAAAATAAAAAAGAAAATACGTATAAGAGTAAAATATTACTTAAAAGTATTGACATAATCTAAACAACCTATTATAATAATAAACATATATGTTATCAAGAGTGGACGAGAGAATCGGCTTTACGACTCCACAGCAACCTGTTACAAACAAGGTGCTAATACCGACAAAGTAATTTTAAGTACTTTGGATGATGATTTAAAAGATCAGAATGGTTAACCTTTGTACTTAATTGTGCAAAGGTTTTTGTTTTAGAAAATATTGTTAACATATATGCAAAAATAAACAAAGAAAGGAATGAACTAATATGAAAAAATTATTCACATCAGAAAGTGTAACAGAAGGACATCCAGATAAACTATGTGATTATATATCAGATAGCATTTTGGATAGCTATTTAGCAAAAGACGAAAATGCTAGGGTAGCATGTGAAACAGTTGCAGGAAAAGGACAAATATTTATTACAGGAGAAATTACATCAACAGCAGAAGTTGACATAGAAAAAGTGGTAAGACAAGCCATTAAAGAAATAGGATATGATAATAGTGAATTAGATATGGATTACAGAACTTGTAAAATAACCATTAGTATTTCAAAACAATCTCCTGATATTGCTTTGGGAGTAGATAAAGCATTAGAGAGTAAAGAAGGAGAAAAAGTTGACTCCGAAGGAGCAGGAGATCAAGGAATTATGTTTGGGTTTGCTTGTGATGAAACAAAAGAATTTATGCCACTACCAATTTCTTTAGCACATAAATTGGCAAAAAAATTATCAGAAGTAAGAAAGCAAAATCTAATTTCTTATTTAAGACCAGATGGAAAAGTACAAGTTACAGTAGAATATGATGACAATCAACCAATTCGAGTAGATACCATAGTAATATCTACTCAGCATAAAGAAGAAGTAGATTTAGAAACCTTAAAAAGAGATATCAAAGAAAAAGTAATAAGCGAAGTAGTACCACAAAAATTACTAGACGAAAAAACAAGATATTTTATCAATCCAACAGGAAGGTTTGTAATTGGAGGACCTTTGGGAGATAGTGGTTTAACAGGAAGAAAAATTATAGTAGATACCTATGGAGGATATGCAAGACACGGGGGTGGAGCCTTTTCAGGAAAAGATGCAACAAAGGTGGACAGGTCTGCAGCTTATATGGCGAGGTTTCTTGCTAAGAACGTAGTTGCAAATGGTTATGCTAAAAAATGTGAGATACAATTTTCTTATGCAATAGGAGTTGCAAAACCAGTTTCTATTTATGTAGATACGTTTGGAACCAATACCATTTCAGAAGAAGAAATTGTCGCTAAAATTGAGAATAAGTTTGATTTAACACCAAGAGGAATTATAAATTATTTAGATTTAAAAAAACCAATTTATAAAAAGACAACGAATTATGGGCATTTTGGAAAAGAGGATTTAAATTGGGAAAGAGTAATTAAATTATAATAGAAAAAACCAAACCGGATAGTTATACTAATTATAGTGAAACTATTAGGTTTGGTTTATGTTAGCAATTAAATTTTGTCTACTACTTTCGAGAAGGGATTTTCTCCAATTTCTTGGAGGAAATATTTCTTCTCAGAATCAATTGTTTCAATTGCCCAAATATCAACGGCATATCTTGGAAGGATACCATCTACATAAGATTTGACATCTCGGTTTAAAAATTTGATTTCTCGTAAGGGCTTATCAAATTCCACTGAATAGGAATAGTCAAAATCGCTAGAATTGGGTATGTCCATGCCAATTCGAAGGGCTTTAATTTGCCCCAAATCATTATAACAGAGATATCCTGTATAGCGTTCGGGGTCAATATACGGATAAAAGTTGGAATCAAATTGTTTAATCGCAGAAAAAGTTGTACTTTTGATTCCGTCTTCAAAAAAGTATTTGAAGTTTGGGAATTTACTAACAACAATTACAGTATTAAAAATCTTTGAAGGTTCCAAGAATCCTTCTATCTTTTTAACACCCAATCTACCATTATTAAAATTGATAAAATAGTTTGTTTTATCGATTTCAATAGAAATCCCATGAAAAAAGTCAAAGTCAAAAAAAGTGACTTCTGAGTCTTTCATACAGGGGATTTTAGGAGCAGATTCCAGCTTTTCTGGTAAGTTCTCTTCTGTAAGATGCCAACAAAATGAATTGGGTTCTATAACGATAAAAATAAACTTACCATTATGTTCTTTCTTTATGAACAGCAATTCATTTTCATATACATATTCTTCAATATTGGAGAATATGCATAAGATATTCACATCTAAAGAATCAGTAGCTTCGAGAGAAGGAAGATAAAAATTATAATGCTCGTCCCTTTTCTCAATAAGCAAAACTCCGTCTGTCATGACTTCATCGAAACCTTCTAATTTAAAAGTTCCAACTTTGACAGAACCCTTTGATATTGGATAATTGAAAAAATGCTTTTTTACAAACATGATGTGTCCTCCTTAAAAGTTATTTAATTGCTTTTTTCAACGAACCAGTGTGTGGTTACAATTAAATTATATACTATTTTACATAATTTTGCAAATTTGGAAATAGTCATACAAATAAATATTAAATGTCAATTGACAAGATACCTTTTATAAGGTATATAATAATTAGTAAGAAAAAATAGATTGTGATAATCTAGTAAATCACAGATAGATTTGTAACGTAAGAAAGGAATAAAAGTTAAGATGTTAAATCAATTCTCACGAACAGAATTATTAATAGGAAAAGATGGAATAGAAAAATTGCAAAAAGCAAAAGTAGCTATATTTGGAATAGGAGGGGTAGGTTCTTTTGTAGTCGAAGGACTAGTAAGAGCAGGGATAGAAAACTTTATATTAGTAGATGATGATAAAGTATCTCTAACAAATTTAAATAGACAAATTATTGCGACAAGAAAAACAGTTGGAAAACTTAAAGTGGAGGTGGCAAAAGAAAGAATTTTAGAAATTAACCCTCATGCAAATGTAGAGACATATCAGGAGTTTTTTATGCCAGATAGTAGAGAAATTCTAGATGATACTGTTGATTATGTAATAGATGCAGTTGATACCCTAACAGCAAAAATTGAATTAGTAGTAAGAGCAAATAAATTAGAAATTCCCATTATATCTAGTATGGGAACAGGAAACAAACTAGATCCAACTAAATTTGAAGTAGCTGATATTTATAAAACTAGCATATGTCCTTTAGCAAAAATTATGAGAAAAGAATTAAGAAAAAGAGAAATAAAAAGTCTAAAAGTAGTTTATTCAAAAGAAGAACCAATAAAACCAAATGAAATAGAAAATAGTAGTTGCAAAACAGGCTGTATATGTCCTCCTGGGACAGTAAGGAAGTGCACAACAAGAAATCAAGTTCCAGGAAGTATATCATTTGTTCCCTCAGTAGCTGGTCTAATTATAGCCAGTGAGGTAGTAAAAGATATCATAAAGGAAAAATAATAAAAACGTGTATGGAGAGGAGAAATCGAATCAGGATTCTCCTCTATTAATTTATTTAGAATAAATCAGGAAATTGTTTTACGATTCCATCTACAAAAAATTGTGACATTTCTAAAATTTCTTTCTGAACTAAATCATAAGCTTTAATATCTGCTTGATAGTCTTTCCTTAAACGAGCTGTAACTTCATTGGTTGTTAATTTTAAATGTTCATACAACATATGACGGACTTCTTCTTTCGGGTAAAAAGGATTTATACTACTAAAAGCATCAGCCATATCATCAGCATTTTTATACCATTTTGTATTTAGTTCGGAAGCTAATTTTTGATTATTATTTTTTAAGGCAACAATCAAATCTCCTCCAATTACTAAATGTTCTGTCAGCAATTTTTGAATGGTATTTGCAATATTGTTTCCATAGTATTTTTTAAAAATATTTGCAATATCCTTTGGATTTTCTAATAAACGAGCTTTGGTAGCGTCTAAATCATTTAGGCTTTCAGCTATACTAATTAAAAGCATACGGGTCCACAAAATGTGTTCAATCCATGCTAAATTCATGTTATTTGATAAATTTACTTGATGAATACTGATCCAATAATTATTAGAATTTGGATAAATATAAATTTGTTGTCCAATTCTTAAATGATAGGGGTCTAAGGATAAATTCGTATTCATTAAGTCTTGAACTGTTGTACCATATCTGTCTCTTATACACATCTCCGAGCCCACGAGACGCGTAGTAATCTCG
>USQP01000012.1 GCA_900556945.1 uncultured Clostridium sp. | reverse complement strand
ACGAGATTACTACGCGTCTCGTGGGCTCGGAGATGTGTATAAGAGACAGGAACTAGATTAGGACACAACGGACCAAAAGGAACTTATGATATTGGTTTAGATTCACACAAATCATTATTTGAATTATTATGTGATGGTTTAAAAGAAGAGGGAAAAAAATATGGAGTTACGATTCCTTGGTTCATTATGACAAGTAAAGAAAATAATCAAGCAACAGTTGATTTTTTTGAAAAAAATAAATATTTTGGCTATCAGAAAAATAAAAATTTATTCTTCTTTGTTCAAGGTGAGTTACCAATGATGGATACAGAAGGAAAAATATTAATTGGAGAAGACGGACTTGTTAAATTGGCTGCTGATGGGCATGGCGGAATTTATGAATCCCTTGTGAAAAGCGGTATGACTAAGAAAATGAAAGAAATGGGAGTAGAATGGATTTTTATAGGTGGAGTAGATAATTGCTTAGTAAAAATGGTTGATCCTGTGCTTATGGGTGTTGCAATTGATCAGAAAGTGACAGTTGCTTGTAAATCAGTTGTAAAAGCAAACCCACATGAAAAAGTTGGAGTTTTCTGTAAAAGAAATGGTAGACCAAATGTAGTAGAATATACGGAAATAACAGAAGAAATGGCAGAAGCAACTGACGAAAATGGAGAATTATTATATGGAGAATCTCATATTTTATGTAATTTATTTAGTGTAGATGCTGTAGAAAGGATAGGAGAAAATCCACTTCCTTATCATGTTGCTTATAAAAAAGCAACTTATATTGACAAAGACGGAAATTTAGTTATACCAGATTCACCAAACGCTTATAAGTTTGAGGCATTTTTATTTGACGCTTTTGGAGAAGTGGATGAAATGGCAGTACTAAGGGTTAAAAGAGAAGAAGAATTTGCACCGGTAAAAAATGCGGATTCTGCTGGAGTAGATTGTCCGAAAACGGCAAGAGAGTTATATAAGAAATTTTATCATTTAGATTAAGAAATGTCGCATGAAGGGACGTTTCTCATGTGACATTTTGTCTTTTGGGTAACGTTTCTTTCTGCGATTTTTTATATTTGGAAAATACAAATAAAGGAGAAAAAATATGAATTATTTAGAAGAATACAAAAAATGGTGTGAAAGTCCAGAATTTGATGAAGAAACAAAAAAAGAGTTATTCCGTATAAAAGATGATGAAAAGGAAATTGAAGATCGATTCTATAAAGAATTAGAATTTGGAACAGCAGGATTACGTGGAATAATTGGCATGGGTACCAATCGCATGAACAAATATACAGTAGGAAAAGCTACACAAGGTTTGGCAAATTATATATTAGAACAAGGTACAGAAAATAAGGGAGTGGCCATCAGCTATGATTCAAGAATTATGTCAAAAGAATTTAGTTTGCAAACAGCATTAATTTTAAATGCGAATGGAATAAAAACATATTTATTTGAAAATTTGAGACCAGTTCCTGAATTATCTTTTGCTGTAAGGGATTTAAAATGTACAGCGGGAGTTATGATAACAGCTAGTCATAATCCGGCTAAATATAATGGATATAAAGTATATTGGGATGATGGAGCTCAAATTGTAGCACCAAGAGATAAAGAAATTATTGAAAAAGTAAGAGAAGTAAAAGATTATAGTGAAATAAAAGAAATGACAAAAGAAGAGGCTCAAAAATCTGGATTGTTTCATGTTATAGGAACAGAGATGGATGATAAATATTTAAATGTATTAAAAAGTTTTGTATTAAATCCTGAGATTGTAAGGGAGCAAGGAAAAAGTTTGAAAATTGTGTATACCCCATTACATGGTACAGGAAATACAGTAACAGAAAGACTTTTAAAAGAATTGGGATTCGAAAATGTATATGTTGTTCCAGAACAAAAGGACCCTGATGGAAATTTTTCAACAGTAGCTTATCCAAATCCAGAAGATAAAAAAGCTTTTGCATTAGCGTTAGAATTAGCTGAAAAAAAAGATGCGGATTTAGTACTTGCAACCGATCCAGATGCGGATAGATTAGGAATTTATGCAAAAGATAGTAAAACTGGTAAATATATGGAATATACAGGAAATATGTCAGGGCTACTAATTGCAGAATATAGGATTTCTCAAATGAAAGAAAAAGGAATTTTACCTAAAAATGGTATGCTTGTTACTACAATTGTATCATCGGAATTAGCGAAAGCGATTGCTAAAAACTATAACTTAGAATGTGTAGAAGTTTTGACAGGATTTAAAAATATAGGTGCGGTTATGAAGGCGGCAGAGGAAAACAAGGATAGGACTTATTTATTTGGGTTTGAAGAAAGTTATGGATGTCTAATTGGAGATTATGCAAGAGATAAGGATGCAATTGCAGCGGTTATGTCACTTTGCGAAGCGGCTTGTTATAATCAAGCAAACGGAAAAACTTTATGGGATAATATGCAAGAAATTTATAAAAAATATGGTTATTACAAAGAGACTCAAGTTTCTATTGTTATGGAAGGAGCAGAAGGAGCTAAAAAAATTAAAGAAATGATGGATAACATGAGAAGCAAACCAATTGAAAAAATAGGAGAATTTAAAGTAGTAACCTTTAAGGATATTCAGAATAATATTCAAAAGAATGTAGAGACTGGTGAGATTACAAAAGCAAATATGCCAAAGTCTAATGTTTTATATTACGAGTTAGAAGAGGATAGTTGGTGTTGTGTACGTCCTTCTGGAACCGAGCCAAAGATTAAATTATATATAGGTGTGAAAGGCGTTTCAGAAGAAGATGCAACGAGAAAATTAGAAGAATTAAAAGAAGCAACAAGTAAAATGATGAAATAATATTTTAATAAAAAATAATCCCTAAATGTATTAGGGATTATTTTTCAATTATAAAGGCATTCGGTAAATATCTTTCACCTGCTGGAGTAGATGGTTTATTTACTAACTCTCCATCATAATACATGGTGGCAGAGGAACCACCGTCTAAATTAGCAGCATTATAAGCATCATATTTATTAAATATGTTTTGTAATTCTAACAAATTTGTTCCTAAACTATACCCGACTTGCCTTCCATCAATTACTACAAATATAAAAGTTCCATCTTTGGTTTGACCAATTGCACTTCTCGGTTGGATTCCGTCCTGAGTTTGAATTGGTTATTTGATTTTTGCCATTTACTATTAAATATGGTCCAAATTCGATTGCTGATTCAATATTTTGATTTATCGCTTCTTGATAAGTATATTTACCGAGAACTAATTTGGAATCTGATGAAAGACCAATAAAACTATATCTTGTATTTTTATTTCCGTATTGGAGCGTTTTATTCATAATTGTAGCAGTATTTAATACATTACCAGAACCAACACCTCCATCATCAGCAAACCCTCCTGCATTGATTCCACCTATGGCATCTTTCGATTTAACTAGTTCACTTAATTTAGATCCTCTTGAAGATTTTCTTCCATCAACTAGTTTTACTTGAGGTGCGTTTGGAATTGTCATGACATATCCAACATAATTTTTTCCAGTTATTTTTTCTACCGTTATATTTTTCTCTTCTTGCTTTGGGGCCTCTTGTATGATGACATGATCTGATTTAGAATTTTCATTATTTTGAACTTCTAATTTTTTTAATATTTCTTCTATTTCATCATCTGATAGAAACCATTTTGCCAAAAATTGATGATTCATTGTCGACATTGCAGTTTCTACCCATAATTCTTTATATTTTTGAAAAAGTGAAGTTTTAAAAAATAAGTACATAAAAATCATCGCCAATATAATAAAAATAATTAATACTTTTAAAAATATTATTAACTTTTGTTTTATTGTTTTCTTCTTTTTATTTGTATGATTATCTTTTTCTCTTGGATTGTCTTCTTCTCCTTCTATTTCTTCGTATTCATGTAAGCTATATTCATTATTTAATAATAAATTTGTCATTTCATCTAAATTATTTTTTTGCATCTTTTTTTCCTCTTATTTTATTTTGTTTCATATATTGTAACGTTTTTTATCATGAATCTATAAGATTCTTATTTATTTTCCAATCTTCTAAATTTCGTTGAATCGCGCCAAATAAATTAGCACGAATCATAGGTATGTTTTTAGAAAGAGAAAAAATAAGTTGTTTCATATCTTCTCTTTTAGATGTTCCATCCATCGGACAAGCTTTAGGCATAACTGGAAGATTATTTTTTTTGATAAAACGTTTGGTATCTTTCTCAGGTGTATAAATCAAAGGTCTGATTAAAGTAATTTTAGAACGGTCCATATAACTGATTGGTGAGAAAGTTCCAATACTTCCTGTATAAAATAAGTTAAGAAGAAAAGTTTCTAAAACATCATCTTGATTATGTCCTAAAGCAATTTTGTTACATCCTTCACGAATGGCAACGGAATTAATAATACCTCTACGTAAGTTTGCACACAATGAGCAAGGATTCTTTTCCTTTCGAATATCGAAAACAATTTCTTTTGCATGACTTTTTTCTATAAACAAAGGAATGTCTAAATCATTACAAATTTTTTGTAAGAAGGTAGTATCAAAAAACTGGAAACCAGGGTCTATGCTAATAGCAATTATTTCGAAATTTTTTGGATAAAATCTTTGTAAGGCTTTAAAAGCATGTAGCATAGTAATGGAGTCTTTTCCACCGGATAAACATATAGCAATTTTGTCTCCTTCTTCAACCATTTTATATTCTTCAATAGCTTTTCTCATATAACTTAATATTCTTTGCATTTTTTATCACCTATATTATTATAGCAGAACTTGTCAATATTTTATAGTTATTTGGTTATATTTATTTAAGGCGAGAGATACAAGGTATAAAAAATGGATAGACATATTAGGGAAAATACTATGCAAAAAGTTGATAAGGAGGATTTTTAGAATACTTGCTTTTTTTAAATAAATGTACTATAATAATTTTACTAAAATTTATATGTGCTTATAGCTCAGCAGGATAGAGCAGTCGCCTCCTAAGCGACCGATGGTGGTTCGAGTCCGCCTAGGCACACCAAAAGATATAAAGGAATGAATATGGATAATAGAAATGAGAAATTTATGCAGGAAGCACTAAAAGAAGCCAAAAAAGCATATGAAAAATTGGAGGTTCCGGTAGGAGCGGTTATTGTAAAGGATGGAAAAGTAATTGCTAGGGCTCACAATTTGAAAGAAACCAAATTGGATACAACAAAACATGCTGAAATATTAGCCATTCAGAAAGCAAGTAAAAAGCTAGAAAGTTGGAGACTTTTAGATTGCGAAATGTATGTTACATTAGAACCGTGTTCGATGTGTGCAGGAGCTATTATAAATTCTAGAATAAAAAAAATTTATATTGGTACGTTGGATGAAAAAACAGGTGCAGCGGGTTCGGTTTTAAATTTATTCGAGGATTATAAATTTAATCATGAGGTTGAAGTGAAAAAAGGAATTATGAAAGAACCGTGCGAAGCTATGTTAAAGGAATTTTTTAAGAACTTAAGGAAAATGAAAAAAGAAAACAAATAAATATTCTTTTGGAGGAACAAATGAAGGAAAAAATAAGATATATAATAGGAAAAAGGTCGTTTCATATAGGTATGGTAATTGTAATAATAGCAATTATTTTATTTATTTTAGGTATGATTGTCTTAAAATATGATGTAGAAGGTGAAACTAACATGCCTTTTCAATTAAAAAAAATAATTTTAATTAGTTCTTCAGAAGGAGTGGATAAAGAAGCTGGTGAAAATAAATGGGCGTTTGATATCAACCAAAATAATGATATTTATTTATATATAGAAAAAAATCAAAATTATGAAAAACAGGAAGCGATAAAAACAATAACAGTTGATCATATTAATGTTCAAAAACAAAATGAAACAGGAAACATAAAATTTTATAGACCGAATATTTCTGAGCAAGAAAAGATGTTTACGAACAAAGAAGAAAATTTGATTCAGAGTATAGAATATGAAGGGGCAATGGAATCTGACATTAAAAATTTAAAAATATCGAATCAAGGTGGAAAAGTGGTTTTTCGATATGCTAATGATAAAATAGCAGAATATGTTTCAAATGACGAAGAAATTAATCATAGTGAATTACTAAAAAAGTCGAATATAACAGAAGAAAATTTAAGAGCAAAATTAACCTTTGATTTTATGATAGAAACAGAAGCTGGAAAAGAATATAAAGCAAATATATCATTGAATATGCCTGTGGACGGTGTGATTGAGAATGGTACGGCATCAGATGAGATAACAGATATGAGCAATATTATTTTTAAAAGAACAAAAAATTAGAAATTTTACTTGATAAAATGTATCATTCATTATATAATACAAATGGTATGTACTGAAATCTTTGTATGGAGAGTATACCAATAAAGACCTATGAATCTTGTCAGGTCCGGAAGGAAGCAGCAATAAGTAGTTTATCTTTATGTGGAGTACTTTCCATAGAGAGATTTAAGTATCTACCATTTTTTATACAGTAGGAATTTTCTCCCTGTGGGAGGAAAGCTCCATACTGTATAAATATGGAAATTGTTAGAATTTCTTTACGATTTCCATCGCTTAGAAATTCTTAAATTTGTTTTTTATAGCATAAAGGATGTGAAAAATATGGGGTACACAGCTCTTTATAGAAAATTTAGACCACTTAGTTTTTCAGAAATTGTTGGACAAGAACATATAACAAGAACTTTAAAAAATCAGATTATAGCAGGAAGAGTAGGACATGCCTATTTATTTAATGGTGGAAGAGGAACAGGAAAAACATCGGCAGCCAAAATTTTAGCAAGAGCAATTAATTGTTTAAATCCGATAGAAGGAGAACCATGCAACGAATGTGAAATCTGTAAAGGGGCGATTAATGGTTCACTTACAGATATTGTAGAGATGGATGCAGCTTCTAATAATAGTGTTGAAGATATCAGAGCAATCCGTGAAGAGGTTAATTTCTTACCGACAAAGGCTAAATATAGAGTATATATTATAGATGAGGTACATATGTTATCAACAGGAGCTTTTAATGCATTATTAAAAACATTAGAAGAGCCACCAGAACATGTTAAGTTTATATTAGCAACAACAGAGCCACAAAAATTACCAGCAACTATTTTGTCTCGATGTCAACGATTTGATTTTAAAAGAATTTCGAATGAAGATATCATCAAAAGATTAAACATCGTTTGTCAAAGAAGTAATATAGAAATAACAGAGGGAGCCCTAAATATTATAGCGGTGCTTTCAGAAGGAGCTATGAGAGATGCCTTATCCATTTTAGAAAGATGTATACAAGATGGTGAAAATAAAATTGATGAGGATAAAATTAAGGATTTAGTAGGAATCCCAAAAACAACTTATGTACATAATATAATAGAAAGTGTGATTCAATACGATGTCGATAAAGCTTTGGAAAGTCTTGATGTTGTTTTAAAAGAAGGAAAAGATATCAATCATTTGCTTTGGGAGATTATTAAATATGTAAAAGACATATTAGTATATAAAGCATCTAGAAAAGCTGATTTATATAATGAAGAAGAATTAAATAGAATCAAAGCCCTTTCCGAGCTGATTTCAAAAGAGAGGTTAGTGGAATTAATTTACCAATTGTCAGAGCTGGAAAATGAGATAAAATGGTCAACGCAAAAAACAATTATGTTCCAGGCAGGAATCATTAAATTATGTAGCAAGCAAGCAGAAGTTAATTCCGATATTGAAAAAAGAGTAAAGAAAATAGAAGAATATTTAAAATATGAAAAGGGAAGGATTAGCCAGTCTGTACCAACACAAAATGAAAGTTTAAATTCTGGACCCAGAATGGTAGTTCATTCAAATGTACAACATAATCAACAAAGCAAATCAGTCAATACTACTAAAATGCAAAAGAGTGAGGGAAAGAAATTTTCCAATCAATCAGAAGAATATTGGCCACAAATAGTAAATGATTTAAAGCAAAGTGGAAAAATTGTATTATATACGAATTTAATGAATACAAAGGCGAGGGAAATTAATGATATGACAGTGGGAATTGAATTTCCAAATGGAATGACAGCTTTTGGAAAAACAGTATTGGAAAAGCCAGAAAACGTCAGAGAAATTTCGAATTTGGTTTCGATGGCTTGTGGGAAAGAAATGCAAATTAAGTATATTACACAAAATAATCAAATACATCAAATGACAGGGGAAGAAAATTTGCAAAATTTAGCAAATGAATCAGATATACCATTTCATGTTATTGAATAAAATAAGAAGAGAAAATAAAAGATAGAAAGGAGATTAAAAAATGGCAAAAAAAGGAGGATTCCCAGGAGGTATGGGAGGATTCGGAGGAATGAATATTAATAATTTAATGAAAGAAGCTAAAAAAATGCAAGCAGATATGGAAAAATCTCAAGCAGAATTGGCTGGTAAGGAATTTGAGGCCTCTGCAGGTGGAGGAGCAGTTACAGTAAAGGTTTCAGGAGAAAAAAATTTAAAAGAAATAAAAATAAAACCAGAAGTCGTTGATTCAGATGATGTAGAAATGCTAGAAGATTTAATATTAACTTGTGTAAATGAAGCACTAAGACAAGTAGATTCAGCACAAGCGGCACAATTAGGAAAATTTAATATACCAGGATTAATGTAAGAATTTAGATGGGATTTCAGAAGATTTTTTTCATTACATTGAATTTTTAAATGGAGGAACGATAGGATGTCACTATATTCACCATCAATTGAAAAATTGATAGAGAGTTTTGAAAAATTACCAAGTATTGGACACAAAACAGCAGCTAGATTAGCTTTTTATATACTAAATTGTTCAGAAGAAGAAACAAATGAATTTGTTTCTTCTATTATTCATGCTAAAAAAAATTTAAGATATTGTAGTAAATGTTATAATATTTCTGATACCGATCCTTGCTCAATTTGTGGAAATCCGAAAAGAGATACAAGTATAATCTGTGTGGTAGAAGATGTAAGAGACATTATCGCTATGGAGAAAACGCATGAATTTAAAGGAGTTTATCATGTTCTACATGGTTCTATTTCTCCTATGAATGGAATTGGGCCAGATGACATAAAAATAAAGGAATTACTAGCAAGATTAATGGAAGGGAAAGTAAAAGAAGTAATTTTAGCAACCAATCCTCGTGTAGAAGGGGAAGCAACAGCTATGTATTTATCCAAATTAATTAAGCCTTTAGGAGTAAAAGTTACAAGAATTGCTCATGGAATTCCTGTAGGGGGAGATTTGGAATATACAGATGAAATAACTTTAACAAAGGCTTTAGAAGGAAGAAGAGAAATTTAGAAGTTTCCATAAAATTTGAAATTTTAGTAGAAATAGAGTATAATAAAGTCATAAACTCAAAGGAGGAAGTAGCTTTATGTTAAATAAAATCTTGAAGGGTTTAGGAAACTCTTCAGGGCGGTTGAATATTCCAAATGATTTACTCAAATTCGTGGGGATAAGACCCGGCGAAAAAATTGCTCTTTGTGAACACGAAGATGGCCTTAAAGTAAAGCCATTGTATGCATTGCAAGACTGTAAAGTGATAGCGATTGCAAAAATGGATAGCAAAGGACGATTCGTATACCCAAATGAACTATTAAAGGAAAAAGAAGAAATTTTCTTTGAGATCTATGTTCTCAATGGAGATTTAATCCTGAAAGAATTGGAATTGTAAGTAAGCCGTAAAAAAAGACCACTAAAAATAATTTTTACAGTGGTCTTTTTTGTTTAATTCTTACTTAATAAAATATCACAAATATCTTTTGTAGAATTTGGGTGAGCTAAAATAGAAGTGTTCCTTTTCATACTTTTCAGTTTTTCTGGATTAGATAATAAATTTTTTATTTGTTCATTTGTATCATCTGTTTTTTTAATCCAAACAGCAATTCCTTTCTCTTCTAAAAATTCTGCATTTTCTTCTTCCTGACCTGGAATTGGGTTAATAACTACCATGGGTAAGTGCGAGGCTAAGCTTTCAGAAGTAGTAAGTCCGCCAGGTTTTGTGACAACTAAATCTGAAATGCTCATTAGCTCTGGTACTTCTTTTGTAAATTCTAGGATCTTAACCATTTCGGATTTATTATTATTTTTAACAATTTCTTCAAAAGTAGCCTTCATTTTTGGATTTCTACCTGCAATAGCTATAATTTGTATATTTTTATCAGACTGAACAAAATTTTCAAAAATTTTGGCTGTTCTTGTTTTACCCAAACCAAATTCACCACCACCAAAAAATAGAATCGTTTGTTTTTTATCAGATAATTTATATTTGGATAATATTTCTTCTTTATGATAAGTATTTAAAAATCGATTTGAGATAGGAATGCCACTTACATAAATTTTTGACTCAGGAATATTCTTATGAATCAAATATTCTTTCATTTTATCATGGGCAACAAAATAATAATCGGTGAAGTCATTTCCGACAAGCCATTGGTCATGAGGAGCAAAGTCAGTCATAACGGTAGCGATTTTTGATGTTATTTTTCCTTTCCTCTTTAAATAACTACACATTTGGCTACTAAAAGGATGGGTAGAAATAATTAAATCTGGCTTCTTTTCTCGTAATAATTTTAATAATTTAATTGCCATGATCTTATTAGACCTTGTAGAAAGGTGTGCCAAAGGTCCTTTTTGAGAATCGGAATAGATTTTTCCCCAAACCCAAGGGGCTTTTTTGGCCATTTCACGATAAGCAGCCGTGGTTAGTTTTTCTACCGTTTTATTTACATATTTCATGCAGTCGATTAATTCTACATTAATATTTTTATAATTATTTTTCATACAATCTTCAATTGATTTAGCAGCATTTAAATGACCACCACCATAGGATGCGTAAAAAATTAAAACCTTCATAATTGATCTCCTATTTCCTGTCTCTTATACACATCTCCGAGCC